>NZ_JACBXA010000360.1 GCF_013870515.1 Streptomyces albidus (ex Kaewkla and Franco 2022)
GGGGTCAGTTGCCGCCCCAGACCTCCTCGGCCGTCTCCACGATGAGCCGGAGCTTGGCCATCTGGTCCTCGATCGTGAGGTTGTTGCCCTCCAGGGTCGAGGAGAAGCCGCACTGCGGCGACAGGGACAGCTGGTCGAGGTCCACGTAGCGGGCGGCCTCGTCGATGCGGCGCTTGAGCGCGTCCTTGCTCTCCAGCTCGGGCCGCTTGCTGGTGACGAGCCCCAGCACGACCTGCTTGCCCTTCGGGACGAAGCGCAGCGGTTCGAAGCCGCCGGAGCGTTCGTCGTCGAACTCCAGGAAGAAGCCGTCCACGTTCAGGCCGCCGAAGAGGGCCTCGGCGACGAAGTCGTATCCGCCCGAAGCCACCCACGAGGAGGCGAAGTTGCCACGGCACATGTGCGTGGTGACGCGCAGGTCGTCGGGCCGACCCGCCAGCGCGCGGTTGATGTTGGCGATGTAGGTCTCGTGCTGGTGCTCGGGATCGCCGCCGATCTCCGCGACGTGGCGCCGCTGTTCGGGGTCGTTGAGGTAGGCGAGGCTGGTGTCGTCGAGCTGGAGGTAGCGGCAGCCCAGGTCGTACACGCCCTGCACCTGCGCGGCGTAGGCGGCGGTCAGGTCCGTCCAGAACGCGTCCATGTCCGGGTAGACCGTCTCGTCGATCGCGGCGCGCCCGCCCCGGTAGTGGACCATGCTCGGCGACGGAATCGTCAGCTTCGGCGTCACGCCCTCTCCGACGGCGTCGCGGAGGAAGGCGAAGTCGTCGGCGAAGATGGGCTCGTCGAGCCGCACGCGGCTGTCGACGTGCGCGGACGGGGGCGCGAACTCGATGTCGCCTTCCGCGTTGTGGAACTGGACGCGCAGGTTCTCGTCCATGACCTTGTTGATGCCGCCGAGGGCGTAGATGAAGTCCATGTGCCAGGACTGACGACGGAACTCGCCATCTGTCGCACCCCGCAGCCCGGCCTCCCGCTGCATCCCCACCACCGTGCGCACCGCCTCGTCCTCGGCGGCTCGCAGTTCGGCGGCGCCGAGGCGCCCTGCGGCATGCTCCTCACGGGCCTTCTTCAGCTCGGGCGGCCGCAGGAGGCTTCCCACGTGATCGGCGCGGAAGGGCGGAAGCGTGCGCGGGCCGGTCGTACGGGCGGTCGGGGTCGCGGGTGTCGTCGGCTCTGACGTCATGGGGCGTCCTCTCTCCTGGGTACGGGGAGACACCCTGCTCCGGAGTGGTCCATTCCTCAACCGTGTCTTCCGGTATCCGGAAACACCTCTGCCGGGCGACTTCCCTGCGTGGTAGACCACCCGTTCACGCCGGTCAGCCGTGGTCCGGCAGCCCGCCGCGGGCACACGGGCGGACCGCCGGAGCGGGCCCGACCGGGCCCAGCGCAGGGGTCGTCTCAGCCGCGCGCGGCGGAAGCGACCGGAGAAGCGAAGCGCCAACGCGTCTGGCTGTACTGCCCCTTGCGGAACCCGAACGCGGTGGCGGGCCGGACCTCGTAGACCAGGGCGTGGCCTCCGTCGAGGTGCTGGAAGGCGCCGTCACGGACCTCGAAGCGCCAGTCCGTGCCGTACTTCGCCTCCCACGCCGCCGCCAGGCGCCGCAGTTTCGCCTCGTCCCGTACGCACACGGCGTCGCCCTCCACCACCAGGTCCAGTCCCTCGTCCACGGCGTCGTTGCCCGTCGTGAGGACGCAGTGCGAATTGGCGGCCAGATTGCGGGACTTGCGCTCCTCCTCGCCGGTGCAGAAGTGCAGCGCGCCCTCCAGCCAGACGGCCAGGAGCGGCGTGACGTGGGGACGTCCGTCGGGCTGCACCGTCGACAGCCAGTAGATTCCCGCGTCCGCGAGCCGCTCGCGTGCGGCCTCCCAGTCCGTGGGCGCCGCGTCCGGACTGCTGTAGCGGGGGTCCAGTTCGGTCGTCGGTTTCTGTTCGGGCATGGCTGATCTCCTTCGTCCGCGACCCGGATCTGACATCTCTTGCGGAGATGGACCGCGTGATGGAACGGAAATCATCGTCCGCGCTAAACGATCACTGAGCGGGGAAACTAGAGCCCATGCCGGACACACGTGACGCGACAGACGCGCAGGACCCCTCCGACGGCACGCCCCTGCACCGGGCCATCGGCCCCAAGCTGCTGATCCTCTTCATCATCGGCGACATCCTCGGCACCGGCATCTACGCCACCACCGGCAGCGTCGCGGGCAAGGTCGGGGGTGCGCTGTGGCTGCCCTTCGTCATCGGCTTCGCGGTGGCGCTGCTGACGGCGGCGTCCTACGCGGAGCTCGTGGGCAAGTACCCCAAGGCCGCCGGTGCCGCGCTCTACACCCAGCGCGCCTTCAAGATCCCCTTCATCACGTTCATCGTGGCGTTCATGGTGATGTGCTCGGGGCTGTCGTCGGCGAGCGCGGCGGCCCGCGCCTTCTCGGGCGACTACCTGTCCGAACTCGTGGACGTACCGCCGACCCTCGTCGCGATCCTCTTCATCCTCGCGCTGGCGGCGCTCAATCTGCGCGGCGTCTCGGAGTCGGTGAAGACCAACGTCGTGCTCACGATCGTCGAACTGACCGGACTGCTGATCATCATCGCCATCGGCGTGTTCGCGGTGTTCAACGGCGAGGGCGACCCCGGCCGGCTCGCGGACGTTCACACGGGTGACGGGACCGGGTACGCCGTACTGACAGGCGTGCTGGGTGCGACGGCACTCGGCTTCTTCGCCTTCGTCGGCTTCGAGGACTCCGTCAACATGGCCGAGGAGACCGTCGAGCCCAGCCGGACCTTCCCGCGCGCCCTGTTCGTCGGCGTCTGCGTCACCGGCACGATCTACATCCTCGTCGCACTGGTCTCCTCGCTGCTGGTCGACTTCCGGGTCCTGGAGAAGTCCAGCGGGCCGCTGCTCGAGGTGGTCAAGGCGGGCGATGTGAGCTTCCCGCCCGAACTCTTCGCGGTCATCGCCCTGTTCGCGGTCACCAACTCCGCCCTGATCAACATCATGATGGCCTCGCGGCTCTGCTACGGCATGGCCAACGAGCGCATCCTCCCCACCTTCATGGGCAAGGTGCTGCCCTCCCGGCGTACGCCCGTGGTCGGCATCGTCTTCGTCTCGCTGCTGGCCGTCGCACTCGTCTCCACGGGTGAGATCGAAGGGCTGGGCGACACCACGTCCTTCCTGCTGCTGTGCGTCTTCGCCGTCGTCAACGTCGCCGTCCTTGTCCTGCGCAAGGACCGCGTAGAGCACCGGCACTTCCGCACGCCCACCGTGCTTCCGATCCTCGGTGCCGTCGCCGCCGGAATCCTGGCCAGCCCCCTCGCCGACAGGGAGACGGACGTCTACGTGCGCGCGGGCCTACTGGTGCTGCTGGGCGTCGTGCTGTGGGCGGTGAACAAGATCGGAATGGTGATTGCCGCGCGGCGCCGATGAGTTCGGGGAGCACACGCGGTCGGTACCGGTGACAGCACAGCGGACGGCACGTCACCGGAGGAGAGCACCCCATGGCTACGCGGACCGGCATTCTGGGCACCAGCGGCGTGATCATCGGCAGCAACGACCGCGACCGGATCGTCGCCTGGTACCGGGCCGCACTCGAACCGCTGGGCGCACGCTGGGAGGGCCATCTGCTCGTCGTCGCGGACGGGATGTACATCGGCTTCGACCAGCGCGACGACGTCGCGGCGAAGCCCGGCGAACCCGGCCGCCATCTCGTCAACTTCACGGTGCACGACATCCGGGCCGCCGAGCGGCACCTGAACACGCTCGGCGTGCGCTGGGTGCGGCCGGTCGAGTTCACCGACTTCGGCGCCTGGTTCTCCACCGTGGAGGACCTGGACGGCAACCTTCTCCAGTTCATCCAGATGCCTGACGGGGAGGACTGAGGGGTCACCGGCGGCGACGGACGAGGGGGAGCACGATGAACGTGGACCACGGCACCTTGAAGTCCGACACCGCGCTGCTGGAACGGGCGCTGGGATATGCGCTGTGCGCCGTACGGCCCGTCACGCCGGAGGCACTCGACCGCCGCACGCCGTGCCGCGGTTGGGACCTGCGGGCGCTGCTGTGGCACACGAACGACTCGCTCGCCGCGCTCCACGAGGGGATCGAGGTCGGACACGTCGGTCTGGAGCCGGCCCCGGTGCCGCTTCAGGAGGAGGCCGACCCGGCGGCGGCGTTCCGGTCGAGGGCGTCACTGCTGCTGGGGGCGTGGGCCGCTTCCGACAGCCCCGCCGACCGGCTCGTCGCCATCGTCGACCTGCCGATCACCGCCGCCGCGATCGCCCGTACCGGCGCACTGGAGATCGCCGTGCACGGCTGGGACATCGC
>NZ_JACBXA010000361.1 GCF_013870515.1 Streptomyces albidus (ex Kaewkla and Franco 2022)
GTGCTCCTCCTGGGGCCGCGCCCCGTCGGGCAGGGCGAGCAGCCCTGCATGGTGGAACCGCAGGGCTGCGGCGGCCAGTTCGGGGCGCTCACGCGCGAGGCGGGACCACGGCAGCTGTGCGCCGTCGGGCCCCGCCCGGGTGATGAAGCGTTCGTCCAGCCAGCTGAGGAAGGGGCGCGAGGCGAAGCCGGGGTCGAGGAGGTCGGTCGTCAGCTCGGTGAAGCGCTCGGCTTCGCCCGCGAGCCAGTCCGCCTCGAGCGGTGTCGGGGTGGTCACCCAGCACAGCTCCGCGTAGGGGGCGAGGTGTCCCTCCCGTACGGCGGCGGGGATCGACGGGCCCTGCACGGCTGGTCCGAACAGCTCACCGACGAGCTGCGCCTGGGAAGGCGTCAGCCGGTCGGGAGGAGTGGCGGTCAGCCCGATGACGGTGGCGTCCGGAAGCTCACGCAGCAGTTCGGCCACCAACTCGCCCCAGGTGTCGAGGAGATGGTGGCACTCGTCCAGCAGGAGGGTGAACCGGCCGGTGCGGCGCAGCGATTCGACGAGCTGAAGGCCCTGCGGGCGCAGCCTGTGCAGGTGCTGTGTGGCGGCAGGCGAGTTACGGGCGCCGGCGGGTGCCGTCTCCGTACCGTCCTCGTCGATCTCGGCGTCCGGGTCGAAGGAGGCGAGGGACTGGTAAGTGAGCACGGTGACGGGCGAGTCGAGGGTGCGGTCCGTCCCGGCGGGGACGGCAGCGGTGCCGGGCGCGAACGCCGCCCATTCCCGGAGCCACTGGCCCTGGATGGCGGTGTTCGGGGTGAGCACCACGACGGGGTCACCGAGCCGCCGTGCCGCTTCCAGCCCGACCAGCGTCTTGCCCATGCCGGGCGGCAACACGACCCAGGCGCGGGCGAGTCGGGGTGCTCCCGCGCCACTCGCCGAGCCCGCACCCGCCGCTCCCGTCGTCAACGCCTCGGCGAGACGGGCAAGTGCGGCTTCCTGGTGCTTGCGCAGCGGATACGGCGGGCGGAGGTGCTTCATCGCGTCGGTGGTCGGGGGCACGCACGTACCGTAGGCCGCTTCGTGAGTGCTCCGGGCACCAGGTGACGCCCGGAGCACTCACGGGGACCTCAGCTCCGGGGGCGGAGCAGGTCGTGCAGCTTCGACCCGCGGTCGGCTGCGCCGGCCGGGCCGTACGGCGCGGGCACGGCGGACTTCGCCTTCTCCGGGGTCAGGGGCTCCGGGTCGGGCAGGGCGTCGCAGACCGCGTCCGCGTCGCCGCTTCCCTTGCCCCGGGGGACCTTGCCCGTCGCCAGGTAGTCGGACAGGTAGCCGTCCAGACACTCGTTGCCGCTGAGCGAGATGCCGTGGTTGCCGCCGCCTTCTTCGACGACCAGGCTGGAGCCGCGCAGCTTGCGGTTCATGACGACACCGCCCTCGTACGGGGTGGCCGCGTCGTCGGTGGCCTGGAAGAGCAGGACGGGCGGGAGCTTCTTGTTCGAAACCTCGGGCGCCTTCAGGGACTTGACGGGCCAGAACGCACAAGGCGCGTTGTACCAGGCGTTGTTCCACGTCATGAACGGCGCCTTCTCGTGCACCTTCTGGTTGTCGCGGTGCCAGGTGCGCCAGTCGCGCGGCCAGGAGGCGTCGCGGCACTGCACGCCGGTGTAGATGGAGTAGCCGTTGTCGCCCTCGGCGTCGACCGCGGCGAACGAGTCGTATGCCTCGGCCAGCGGCTCGTCCTTGCCGTCGTTGACGTACGCGGCGAACGCCGAGGCCAGGTCCGGCCAGTAGCCGTTGTAGTAGCCGCCGGGGAGGAAGGTGTCCTCCAGCTCCGCGGCTCCGACCTTCCCGCCCGCGGGCTTCTTGCGCAGCGCGTCGCGCATCTTGTACCAGGACTTCTCCACGGCGGCCGGGTCGGTGCCGAGACCGTAGTCGGCGTCGTGCTTGGCGACCCAGGCGGCGAAGGCCTTGTGCCGGGCGTCGAATGCGACGTCCTGGTCCAGGTTGTCCTCGTACCAGACGCCGTCGGGGTTGACGATGCTGTCCAGCACGGCGCGGCGAACGCGGTCCGGGTGCAACTTGGCGTAGACGGCGCCGAGATACGTGCCGTACGAGTAGCCGAAGTAGTTGATCTTCTTGCTGCCGAGCGCACGGCGGATGACGTCCATGTCCTCCACGGCGCTCACCGTGTCGATGTACTTCAGAAGGCTGCCGTACTTCTTGCCGCACGCGTCGGCGAAGCCCTTGGCGCGCTTGACGTTGGTCAGTTCGTCCTTCGCGCTGCGCGGCACCGTGTCGGGCCGGACCGGGCCGAAGTAGCCCGGCTTGCAGTCGAGTGCGGGCTCGCTCTTGCCCACGCCGCGCGGGTCGAAGCCGATCACGTCGTACTGCGCCGCCACCTTCTCGGGCAGCGAGCCGGCGACGAACCCGGCGAGGGTCAGGCCGCTGCCGCCCGGGCCACCGGGGTTGACGAGCAGCGGGCCCTGCGACTTCTCAGCGGTGTGCTGAATGCGCGAAAGGGCGATGGAGATCTTCTTGCCGCTCGGGCGCGAGTGGTCGAGCGGAACGCGCAGCGTGGAGCACTGAAGCTCCGGATAGCTCTCGGTCCCGCAGTCGGTCCACTTGAGGGTGCTGCTCGCATCGCCTGGCTTTGCGGAGGGTGCGGCCCCGGCGTTCGCCGACGCCGGTACGGCCGTGAGCACCCCGGCCAGCATCACCACGGCGGCACTGTTCACGGCTATGACGCGTCTTTTCATCCGAGCTCCCATGTGGAGAGTCATGGCCGCACAAGTCGCGGCCATACGCATCGTGCAGCACACAGGCCCCATGGGGGATGGTTCTGCACAAATTAACTCGGGGGGAAATAGCAGGCGTATCACCCCATGGCGTCTCCTCCACGCGCCCCGATGCGGCAACACGCCCGCGCCGCAGGAGCGTTGAGCCCCGCACGACCCGCACGACCCGCACGACCCGCACGACCCGCACGACCCGCACGACCCGCACGACCCGCACGACCCGCCCGCTCAAGTCCGGCCGCCCGTGCGTACGGCCGCACGCGCCGAAGCGACCACCGCCTCCAGACGGCCGCTGTGCGCACCCCGCCAGAAGAGTCGCTCGCAGCTGCGGCAGCGCATGAAGGTGTCGTACGTGCGCCGCGTGCCCGGACGGAGCAGCGACGCGATCTCCGACTTCGGAACGGGAGCGAGCATCCCGTTGCACGCCATGCACCGGATCCACGGGGCCAGAGGCGGGGCGAACCGGTCGAGGACGTCGGCGAGTTGGGCATCCGTGCGGGACCCCCGCACGTACGCGCCCAGCCACAGCGCCCTGCGCAGCAACAGCCCACGGTCCTGGGTGAGGAGCACGCGGTGCTCTGCGTTCGCTTGTTCCAGTAGGGCCTCGTCGGACATGTCGTTGCGGTACGCGGCGTCCAGGCCGACGAGGCGAAGCAGCCGGGCCAGCGCGCCCAGATGCACATCGAGGACGAAGCGCGGCGGAGTGGGGGAAGCGACGGGCTGCGGCCGTGCGACGGCTGCGACGTCGGCCGAACCGGGTCCCTGGGGGCGGTACGACGGCGCGACGGCGCGTCCGCTCACTGTCAGTTCACCCACCTCCGTCAGCGGTACGCCCAGGGACTGGACGACGTGGCCGAGGGTCGAGGTGCCGTCGCAGGAGACGTGGACCTCGTCCGCGCGGCGGTGCCGGGCGGAGAGGAAGAAGCGCAGCTCCTGTGCGAAACGGAGACCGAACTGCGGGACCCCGGGGGTCACCGGGACCGGCCGGGCGTCACGGATTCGCGTGCGGTGGAGGGGAGTCGGGCGGCGGGGTGGGGCGGACCTGGAAGTCGGTGAGCCCCTGCGGCGGCTCCTCGTAGACCTGCACCTCGTCCACACGGGCCTGCGGCGGGCCCTTGTGCGCCCACTCGACGAGCTGGTCGACGGCGTCCAGCTCACCCTCGAACGCGGCCTCGACCGTACGGTCGCGGAGATTGCGCACCCAGCCGACGACGCCACGGGAGGCGGCTTCGGTCCGGCAGGAGTCGCGGAAGAACACGCCCTGCACCGCACCCGAGACGATCACGCGCTTGCGGGTCACCGTGGAGCACCTCCGGTGGGCACCTCTCGACGCCGGTGGATCACCGACCCAGCATAAGGACACAGCGGGCAGGCGATCCACCGGAGCGGGTCCGGCCGGGAGGGACCCGGGCGCTCCCGGCCCACCGAGGCGGGCTCGCCGTCACGTGCCCCCGGGGACGCGCGACCATGAAGACGTGCGACTCGAACCGATCACCTGGGAGCGCCTGACCGAGAAGCTCGCCGACCGCAT
>NZ_JACBXA010000362.1 GCF_013870515.1 Streptomyces albidus (ex Kaewkla and Franco 2022)
CCGATTCCGGCCCTGAGCAGCGCTACGCGCGCTGGCTCGCCGTGAGCAGGGGGGCGGTGCGTGCGGTGGTGGGGACGCGGGCGGCGATGTTCGCACCTGTACGGGATCTCGGGCTCGCCGTCCTGTGGGACGACGGGGACGCAGCGCACAGCGACGACCACGCACCTCAGCCGCACGCACGTGAGGTTCTCCTGCAGCGTGCCGTGACGGAAGGGGCGGGGTTCCTCCTCGGCGGGCACGGCTGCACCGTGGAGGCCGCGCAGCTCGTCGAGACCGGCTGGGCACGTCCGTTGACGGCTTCGCGCGAGACGGTGCGCAGGACGGCGCCCCTGATCCGCACCGTCGGCGACATGGACGAGGCGCGGGACCCCGCAGCGCGCACCGCCCGCCTGCCCACCCTCGCCTGGAACACCGCCCGGGACGCCCTCCAGCACGGTCCGGTGCTGGTCCAGGTCCCCAGGCGTGGCTACGTACCGAGGCTGGCGTGCGAGCGGTGCCGCGCCCCGGCGCGCTGTGCCCACTGCTCCGGCCCGCTGGAGGCGACCGACCGTGGCGCGGAGCTGCGCTGCACGTGGTGCGCCCGTACGGCACCGGACTGGCACTGCACCGAGTGCGGCGGGACGAGGCTGCGTGGGCAGGTCTTCGGCGCCCGGCGCACGGCGGAGGAGCTGGGGCGGGCGTTTCCGTCGGTGCCCGTCCGCACGTCCGGGCGCGATCACGTGCTGGAGAGGGTGCCGGACAGCCCCGCGCTGATCGTCTCCACCCCGGGTGCGGAGCCGGTCGCCGAGGGCGCCGGATACGCGGCCGCTCTGTTGCTGGACGGGTGGGCGCTGCTCGGAAGGCCCGATCTGCGGGCGGGGGAGGAGGCGCTTCGCCGCTGGCTCGGGGCGGCGGCGCTGGTGCGGTCGCAGGAGGAGGACGGGAGCGTGCTGATCGTCGCGGAGCCCACGATGCGGCCGGTCCAGGCGCTCGTCCGCTGGGACCCGGCCGGGTTCGCGCTGCGGGAGCTCGCGGAGCGTGCCGAGCTGGGATTTCCGCCGGTGTCGCGGATGGCGGCCGTCACCGGACGGGCCGAGGCGGTGGGGGAGCTGCTGGGCCAGGCCGAACTCCCCTCGGACGCGGAGGTGTTGGGGCCTGTGCCGCTCCAGGTCATCGACCCGGGGCGGCCGAGACGTCCCGGCGATCCTCCGGTCGGGGAGCAGTGGGTACGGGCGCTGGTGCGGGTGCCGCAGGGATCCGGCGCGGCACTTGCCTCCGCGCTGAAGACGGCCCATGCGGCGCGGCTGACACGGCGGGAGGGGACTCCCGTGCAGATCCGTGTGGATCCGCCGGACATCGGCTGACGCCTTCATCGTCCACCGGCGGGCGGTCACCCGCGCCCTGCGGATCCACTGCGGACAGCACACCGCCCGGTGCGTGCGGCGCGCACCGGGCGGTGTGGCAGCGGCTGTGGAGGAGTCAGCCGTTGCGAGGGGTGGGGAACGCACCCGGTCTGTGGTCGCGTGTGGGCTGCCCGGGCAGGGACCGGGTCACGGGCACCGCGGAAGGCGGAAGTGAGCCGCCTGCGGGGGCCGTTGCCGACGGCGAGACGGCCGCGGGGAGAGCGTTGCCGGCTCCGGCCGATCCCGGGAGGGAGGGCAGGGCCGGCGCCGCGGCGGCCGCCTCCTCGCCCGACTGCCCGCCGATGTCGGTGAGTTCACGCGAGTTGTTGCGTCGTGATCCGTAACGGCGGTGAACCGCCTGCTTGGTGACGCCCAGCGCCGAGCCGACGGCGTCCCAGGAGAAGCCCAGCGAACGGTCGAAGTCCACCGCTGCGGTGACGAGCGTCTCCACGCTGTCCCGCAACTCCTGGGCGAGACGCACGGTCGGGGCAGGGGCTCGCCCGTAGACGACGAATCCCGCTGAGGGCGCGGAGCGCCGTGGGCGGTAGACGTTGCCGAGCTGGGCGGTGAGGGTACGCAGCGCGTCCACCTGGCGGCGGACCCGCTCGATGTCCCGCACAAGCAGGTGCAGGCTGGCCCTCGCCTGGGCGTCGTGGGTTGCGTGGTCGGCCATGAAAAAGCCTCTCGAACCGTCGTGCAGAGGGATAGGAGCCGCGGAACGGCCCGTTTCGGTCAATCTGACTTGACCAACGCGGCAGTTGCCGATCGGGTAACGCCCAGGGGGCGCGGTCGGAGCGGGAAGGGGTTGCGCGAGGGCGCGTACGCCCCTTCGGGCGGCGCGATGTGACGCAACGCAGGCCCGTAGACTGGCGCGTCGTCCGCGACCGCGGCTTCCGCGGTGCCGCCGTTCCATGAAGAGGTGTTCCCCACCGATGAAGCTCGTCTTCGCCGGCACCCCCGAGGTCGCCGTGCCCGCGCTCGACGCACTGCTCGCCTCGGAGCGTCACGAGGTGGCGGCCGTGGTCACGCGTCCCGACGCCCGCTCCGGGCGGGGACGCCACCTGGTGCCGAGCCCGGTCGCGCAGCGCGCCGCCGACGAGGGCATCGAGGTCCTCAAGCCGGGGCGGCCGCGGGACGAGGACTTCCTCGCAAGGCTCCGCGAGATCGGTCCGGACTGCTGCCCCGTCGTCGCGTACGGCGCGCTGCTGCCGCGAGTGGCGTTGGACGTACCGGCCCGCGGCTGGGTCAACCTCCACTTCTCGCTGCTGCCGGCCTGGCGGGGAGCGGCGCCCGTCCAGCACGCGCTGCTGGCCGGCGACGAGATGACCGGCGCGAGCACCTTCCTGATCGAGGAGGGGCTGGACTCCGGGCCCGTCTACGGAGTGATCACCGAGAAGGTGCGCCCCACTGACACCAGCGGCGATCTGCTCACCCGCCTCGCCTTCGCGGGCGGAGGCCTGCTGGCCGCCACGATGGACGGCATCGAGGACGGCACGCTGCAAGCGGTGGAGCAGCCCGCTGAGGGGATCTCGCTGGCACCCAAGCTCACCGTCGAGGACGCCCGCATCGACTGGTCCGCACCGGCTCTCCGCGTCGACCGCGTCGTACGCGGATGCACACCCGCCCCCGGCGCCTGGACCGTCTTCCGCGGCGAGAGGCTCAAGGTCCGATCGCTGACGCCGCAGCCCGAGCACGCCCTGCCCGAGGGCACGGATCTCGCGCCCGCGGAGCTGCTGGCGGGCAAGAACGCCGTGTGGGCGGGCACCGGTTCGCACGCCGTCGAACTCCTGTGGGTGCAGCCGCAGGGCAAGAAGCCGATGCGCGCCGCGGACTGGGCGCGCGGAGTGCGGGTGGGCGAGGACGAGCGGCTGGGGGAGTAGCGGGCTGCCACCTTCGCCGTCGACGCGGGCCCGGCGGCGATCCCGTGCCGGGCCGGGCGACGCCCGTCCGTACGCGCGAGAGCCGGGCGTACGCTGAAGGCGCACCCCGTGATCCCGTACCGCTCGCTCTTGTTCACCTCGTCATCGCAGCCCCGGAGCACCTTCACCCGTGAGCAATCGGCCCCGCCGCCCGTCCAAGCCCTACCGCCGCCCCGTCAAGGACCCGGTCCGCATCCTCGCCTTCGAGGCGCTGCGGGCCGTCGACGAACGGGACGCGTACGCGAACCTCGTACTGCCGCCGCTGCTGCGCAAGGCACGTGAAAAAGGGGACTTCGACTCCCGGGACGCCGCTCTGGCCACCGAACTCGTCTACGGCACGCTGCGCCGGCAGGGCACCTACGACGCGATCATCGCCGAGTGCGTCGACCGGCCGCTGAAGGAGGTCGACCCGCCTGTCCTGGACGTACTCGCCCTCGGCGCCCACCAGTTGCTGGGTACGCGCATCCCCACCCACGCGGGTGTCAGCGCCACCGTGGAACTCGCCCGCGTGGTGCTGGGAGACGGCCGGTCCAAGTTCGTCAACGCCGTGCTCCGCAAGATCGCGGCTCAGGACCTGGAGAGCTGGCTGGACCGGGTCACGCCTCCCTACGACGACGATCCGGAGCAGCACCTGGGCATCCGTCACGCGCATCCGCGCTGGATCGTCTCGGCGCTGTGGGATTCGCTCGGCGGCGGCAGCCGCGGCATGGAGGAGCTGCTGGAGGCCGACAACGAACGGCCCGAGGTCACGCTCGTCGCCCGTCCCGGACGTGCCACCGCCGAGGAACTCCTCACCGGTGACGCCGTCCCCGGACGCTGGTCGCCCTACGCCGTCCGGCTCGCCGAGGGCGGTGAGCCCGGCGCGCTCGACGCCGTCCGCGAGGGGCGGGCCGGAGTGCAGGACGAGGGGAGCCAGCTCGTCGCCATCGCGCTGGCCGACGCACCGCTGGAACCGGTGCGCGGGGGCGAAGGCGAGGACGGCTCGGCCGTCCGCGGCGA
>NZ_JACBXA010000363.1 GCF_013870515.1 Streptomyces albidus (ex Kaewkla and Franco 2022)
CCTGCGCGCCAACTACGGCTGAACCGGCGGGTGTTGCCCCGCCGGTTCTCGCAGTGGCCCTGATCGGCACGTCAGTTGAGCTTGTTGACCGCCGTCTTGGTCGTGTTCTTGAAGGTGGCCACCGGGGCGTGGTCGAGGTCGCCCATCTGGGCCCAGCGGACCACCGTCACCGTCTTCCCGTCGCGACCGACGCCGAAGAGGTGCACGCCGGGCTCCGAGTCGGGGATGGAGGTGTGCACGCCGTAGACGCGTGCGCCGTTGCCGACGGCCACAGCGCCGTAGTCCTGCCAGGAGGCGGTGCCGCCAGGTGTCTCGCGCAGCCAGTCCGCGGCGCAGGCGGCGACCTTCTTCTTCAGTGAACTGGCCAGCTTGGTCGCCGCGGTGGTGTCGGCAGCGGTCACGCTGACCTGCGCGGCGTGGGTGTCGAGATCGGTGTAGAACTGGCGGTGGTGGCTCCGCGAGGCCGGCAGCGCCCCTTCAAGGCAGAAGATCTCCGGGTCCGGCAGGCCGGCCGTGACCTTGCCCGCCGACCAGGGCGAGGAGGCGTGCGGCGGAAGGTCCGCCGGGGCCAGGAAGCCCGGCGCCTTGGTCTTCTTCCCCGTCTCGGCGGCCACGCCGGGGCCGCTCGCGGCGAGAGTCAGCCCCAACGCGGCGGCCGCCGCGAGCGTGCCGAGCGCGGCGGAACGGAAGGGGTGTGTGCGCATATCCGGGACCTTTCCCCCGTAATGGACTGTCGTCACAACAGACCAGCGACCCCGCCGAAGGGTTGTGCGCCGAAACGGGATGGAAGCGCACTTTCTGCGCAGAATCAGCGTGATCGTGAGAAGGACGGCTCGCCGGGGCGGGGAACGGCGAAGCGGGGCTGCGTCGCAACCGGCCACCCTCGCAAGGAAGTTGACGACCTGCCCCCAGACCGCCTGCGGCTGACCGGTGCGTGGTCGCGGGCCGATGCGGTGGTGCACAGGGCACATGGCAGACTCGTCCGGCAGGCTGCGGCCCGCCGGGAGCACTTCCGGCCGCTCCAGGCGCCGGTGCCGAGGAGGACCGCCCCATGAACGCGGACGATCCGCACATCCATGTCGAGGCGAACGCGGTCCAAGGCCGTGGCGCTGCCCGCGACATCATGGCGTCGACGTTCGGCCTTGCCGGTGACCTGCCGAGCGTCGTCACCACCGGATGCGGGCTGCGGGCGCCGTATGCGATGACCTCGCCGCGTCCGGACAGAGTCACCTGCCTACCCTGCCGCGAGCACGCGCGGGACGAGCACCTGCGCCTCGCGGAGATGGCCGAACGGTTGGGCGGCATGCCCGGATCGACCGTGAGCCCGGCCCAGGCGAAGCTGGCGGCAGACAGGCATCGCGACCTCGCGGAGAGGTTCTCCGACGCGGCGGGCTGAGCCCCAGCTCGGGGATCGCTGACGGGAGAGGCCTCAGGTCAGCGTGGACGGGACAGGCCTCAGGTCAGCGTGCCCGTCCGCGTGAGGAGCCTCGTGCGCGCCTCCATCAGCGCGAAACCGAGCAGGTTCTGGCCGCGCCACTTCGCGGGATCGCGCACGCGCTCGTCGTCGGCGGCGAGACCCACGCCCCACACGCGGTCCATCGGGCTCGCCTCCACCAGGACCCGGCTGTTGGTGCCGAGCAGATACTCGCGCAGCTCGCCGTGGTGCCCGAACTTGCGGACGTTGCCCTCGACCACGATGCCGTACCGCTCGCGCTCCCAGACCTCCTGGTCGAAGCCGCGCACAGAGCGCCCCGCGGCCTTGGCCTGCCGGGGATGCGCAGCTGCGATCGCGCGGTGCTCCGCCTCCTCGTCCCCGAAGAGGCGTGCCTTACGGGCCATCATCCAGTGCTCGGTCGTGGCGTACCGGACGCCCTCCAGCTCGAAGGGCGCCTGCCACCACTGGCTCAGACAGCCCTTGCCCATGGCACCGTCACGCCGCGGCTGATGCCCCCAGAAATAGAGGTACTTGAAGCGCTCTCCGCGCCCTGCACGCTCGATGAGTTCCGCGACGTTTTCGACCATGCGGTGATTCTTGCAGTGAGCACCGACATCGCTCGACCGGTTATCGGCGACGGGAGTGTCCGGCCTTGCCGCCGGGCACCTCACAGGTACAGCCCGGAGCCCTCCCGCTCCGCCTGCGAGGGAAGCGAGGTCGGCGAGGACCCCTTGCGGAGCGCGAACAGCTCGGCCAGCGTGGCCCCTTCACGGCCCACGCCTTCGCCGGTGCCGAGCCAGTTGACGGCTTCCGTACGGCTCAGCGCACCGACCTCGATGCGTGCGAGGCAGCGCCCCGGGCGCACCACTGCGGGGTGCAGGCGCGCCAGGTCCTCGTTCGTGGTCACACCCACCAGGACGTTGCGGCCCTGGCCGAGCAGACCGTCCGTCAGATTGAGGAGCCGGGAGAGCGCCTGGCCCGCGGCGTGCTTGGCCTCACCGCGGATCAACTCGTCGCAGTCCTCCAGGAGGAGAAGCCGCCAGCGCTGCTGCTCGGATTCGGAGTCGTCCGCGCCGATGGCGATGTCCATCAGATAGCCGATGTTGTTGAACAGGTGCTCCGGGTCGAGGACGCAGTCCACCTGGCACCAGTCGCGCCACGAACGCGCCAGCGTGCGCAGGGCGGAGGTCTTGCCGGTGCCCGGCGGGCCGTGCAGGAGAAGCAGCCGGCCGGAGATCTCCTCCGGGGTGAGCTTCATCAGCTCGTCCATGGATTCCGCCACGGGCGCCGTGTAGTTGGGGCGGACCTCTTCCCAGGTGCCCGCGGCGATGGCACGCGTGGAGCGGCGCGGACCGCGCATCGGCGAGTGGTACCAGAAGCCCATCGACACCTTCTCCGACTGCGGATCGGGCTCGTCCTCCGCGCCGTTCACGGCCTCCGCGAGCCGCGCCTCGGCCAGTTCGTCGCTGATCGCCGTCAGCGTGACGTCCGCGCCCTGGTTCCAGCGGGACACCATCGCCGTCCAGCCTTCGCCCTCGGCGAGGACCGCGCTGTGGCCGTCCGCCGTCGCCTCGCGCAGCACCTTCGCCCCGTCGGGAAGCAGCGTGCGGCCCTTCTTGACCCTGCTCACCGACTGGCTGCGGGAGTAGGGCTGTTCCCCGTTGGTGAAGCGGCCGAGAAAAAGAGCCTCGATGACATCGGACGGCGAATCAGTGTGACCCAGCGTGAGATGAACCGGCAGAGCGCGCTCGGGCAAGGCGGGCGAAGACAGGTCCTCACTGCTGTCGTCGGTGGTGGGAGCCGTTCGGCGATTGGCTGACATGGCCTCCATGATCCGGCATCGACCCCGTCGGCGCACGCGCGTTCAGGTCGGTCGGGTACGGTCCGGCCCAGGAGAACCGAGTGTTCGATGTTCGTCAACGCCCCTGTGGGGCAGGTGAATCCTGTGACCGGGATACACGCGAGTAGCGGTCGGGCGATAGGGTTAGTCTGCCCGGGCCGGGTGCCCTAGTACGGGTGGGGAGTGTCATGGAACAGATAACAGTGAGCGGCAGGGCGCGAGTGCCTGCGATCAAATGCGGTACGGGCGCGACGAGTTCACGCCTGGACCGGCATCTGTCTGTGCTCGCGGGTCCCGCCGTGCCTCAGGGCGAGACGGAAGAAGCGATGTCGTTGATGCGCGAGATCACTCGACGCGACACGACGCGCAACCGGGCCGGAAGCCGGAGCGCGCGGGTTTCGCTGTTCGCGCCACTGCGCAAGCTGCGCCGCACGTTGTTCGGCGGGCGCGGCTGAGCTTCCTTCCGTAGACCTCCCTGTGTCCCGGGGCGGTGGCCGCGCATGCGGCCACCGCCCCGCGGTCGTCTCCGGCCTCAGGCATCCTCACAGCAGCGCGAGTTGCCCTCCAGGGCCCTCCTCGCGCAGATCCAGGACCGAGGCCGGTCGGCGCGCCGCCGAAGGCGGCGGCAGTATCCCCGCGCTCTTCAGCCCCTCGCGCCCGATGGAGGCGCTCGGCCCCGCTCCACCCAGCTGGTCGGCCAAGTCCCGTTGTTCCGGGCGCAGTTCGGCCAGCAGTGTCAGTACGGTGATCAGCTCCAGCAGCTCGGTCGTCCACTCCTGATGCCAGAGCCGGGGGCGCACGGCGGCAAGCGTGCCGGGCACGGCCGGGTCCGCGCGCTGTGCGAACCACCTCTCCAACACCCGTTCGCCTCCCGCCTCGAACTCCCAGGCGGCGCGCTCCACTGGTGCCACGCGGCCCTCCCCGATGTGGAGTGAGCGCTCCTCCAGGTCGTGCCCCAGGTCGCCGGGAGCCGGACGGGAGGGCAACGGCGC
>NZ_JACBXA010000364.1 GCF_013870515.1 Streptomyces albidus (ex Kaewkla and Franco 2022)
CGCGGGCTTGATGGTCGTCTTCTGGCCCCGGACGCTGACCGTGCCGCCCTCGACGACGCGTTCCCGCAGGTGAACCAGGACCTCGGGGATGTCGATGGCGACCGGGCACACCTCGTAGCAGGCGCCGCACAGGGACGAGGCGTAGGGGAGCGAGGCGTCCAGTTCGCTCTGCACACCGCGCAGTTGGGGCGTGAGGATCGCGCCGATGGGGCCGGGATAGGGCGAGCCGTAGGCGTGGCCGCCGGCACGTTCGTAGACGGGGCAGACGTTCAGGCAGGCCGAGCAGCGGATGCAGCGCAGCGCCTGCCGCCCGACGGTGTCGGCGAGGGCGTCGGTACGGCCGTTGTCGAGCAGCACGAGGTGGAAGGCGGAGGGCCCGTCGGCGTCGGTGGTGCCCGTCCACGTCGAGGTGTAGGGATTCATCCGCTCGGCGGTGGAGGACCGCGGGAGGGTCTGCAGGAAGACCTCCAGGTCCTGCCAGGTGGGCACGATCTTCTCGATGCCCACGACGGAGATGAGCGTCTCCGGGAGGGTCAGGCACATGCGGCCGTTGCCCTCGGACTCGACGACGACGAGAGTGCCCGTCTCGGCGACCATGAAGTTCGCGCCGGAGATGCCGACCTTGGCGTTCAGGAACTTCTCCCGCAGATGGACCCGGGCGGCTTCGGCCAGTTCGGCGGGGTCGTCGGTGAGGCCCTTGGGTGCCGGGCGTCCCCAGTCGGCCATCTTCTCGCGGAAGATGTCGCGGATCTGGTCGCGGTTCCTGTGGATGGCCGGGACGAGGATATGGGAGGGCAGGTCGTCGCCGAGCTGCACGATGAGCTCCGCCAGGTCGGTCTCGTAGGCGGAGATTCCCGCTTCGGCGAGTGCCTCGTTCAGGCCGATCTCCTGCGTGGCCATGGACTTGACCTTGACGACCTCGCTCTCACCGGTCTCCTGGACCAGCCCGGCCACGATCCGGTTGGCCTCGCTCGCGTCGGCGGCCCAGTGGACATGGCCGCCCGCGGCGGTGACCGCTTCCTCCAACTGCTCCAGATAGTGGTCGAGATGGCGCAGCGTGCGGTTCTTGATCGCGGCGCCCGCCTCCCGCAGCTCCGCCCAGTCGCCCAGCTCCTCGACGGCCTGGGCGCGCTTCGAGCGGATGGTGTGTGTGGCGTGCCGCAGATTGCCGCGCAGCCGCATGTCACGCGTGGACTCGGCGGCTGCCTGCGGGAAGGAGGGCATGCCCAGGTAGGTGCCGCTCACAGTGGTGCCTCCTCGGTGCCGGCCAGGATCTCGGCGATGTGCACGGGGCGGACGGTGGCGCCGCGCCGGGAGAGCGTGCCGCCGATGTGCATGAGGCAGGAGTTGTCGACGGTGCACACCGTCTCCGCTTCGGTCTCCTCGATGTGCTGTGCCTTGTCGGCGCCCATGGCGGCCGAGACGTCGGCGTTCTTCACGGCGAAGGTGCCCCCGAAACCGCAGCACTCCTCCGCGCCCTCGAGCTCCACCAGGCTCAGTCCCTTGACGGCCTCCAGCAGCCGGCGGGGGCGGTCGCCGAGACCGAGCATCCTCAGCCCGTGGCACGTGGGGTGGTAGGTGACGGTGTGCGGGTAGTACGCGCCCACGTCCGTCACGCCCAGCACGTCGACGAGGAACTCCGTCAGTTCGTACGTGCGCGAGACGGACCCCTGCGTGGCCTCTGCGTCGATGCGCGGGTAGTTGTCCCGGACCATCGCCGCGCACGACCCGGAGGGGACGACGATGTAGTCGCAGTCGCGGAAGACGTCCGCGTAGCGACGCGCCAGCGGCTCGGACTCGCTCCTGTACCCGGTGTTGAACTGAGGCTGCCCGCAGCAGGACTGCCCCTCGGGGAAGTCGACCTCCACGCCGAGCCGTTCCAGGAGGGCCACGACTGCCCGGCCGGTGCGGGGATAGAGCGTGTCGTTGATACAGGTGATGAAGAGTGCGACCCGCACCTTCCCTCCTTTCGTCGTCTTCCGTCGCGTGGGGCCTGGGCCCCGGTTACGTCTTCAGCGGCGGTCGCGCACTGCCTGCGCCGCCCGCGACCACTCCTGCGGACTGCCGTGGCCGCCGGCCGGTTCGTACGTCCGCAGCGGCAGGGTGTCATACAGCATCCGCCTGACCTCCCCGGTTTCGCCACGAAGTGCACCGTTCGCACGTGCCTGGACGACGACGTTTCCGAGCGCCGACGCCTCGGCGGGGCCGGCGATCACGGGCAAACGGCAGGCGTCGGCGGTGAGTTGGCACAGCAGTGGATTGTGTACCCCGCCGCCGACGATGTGCACGGATTCGATCTCCCGGCCCGCCAGGCGCTGTGCGTCCTCGATGGCCAGCCGGTGTGCGAGCGCGAGGGAGTCGAGAACGCACCGTGCGGTCCCGGCCGGACCGTCCGGCACCGGCTGACCGGTGCGGCGGCAGGCCTCCGCGACGCGCTGGGGCATGTCTCCCGGTGCGATGAAACCGGGGTCGCCCGCGTCCAGCACGGACCTCAGGGGAGGGAGGGACGCGGCATCGCGCAGCAGCGCGGTCAGGTCCTGGGGCTGTCCCTGCGCATCCCACGTGCGCAGGCATTCCTGGAGCAGCCACAGGCCCATGATGTTGCGCAGGTAGCGGACCGTCCCGTCGACGCCGAGCTCGTTGGTGAAGTTGGCCAGCCTGCTCTCCTCCGACAGCACGGGGGCGGCCAGTTCGAGGCCGGCGAGCGACCAGGTGCCGGTGGCGATGTAGGCGAAGCGGCCGGTGGTGGCGGGCACCGCGGCGACCGCGGAGGCGGTGTCGTGCGAGCCGACGGCGGTGACGGGTACCGGCCCGGTCAGGCCCGTCTCCTCCAGCACTTCGGGCAGCAGCTCACCGGCGGGATCGCCCGGCCGGCGCAGCGGCGGGAAGAGCGACAGGTCGATGCCGGCGGCCCCGGCGACCTCCGGTGAGAAGTCGCGGGTGCGCGGGTCGATCAGCTGGGTGGTGGAGGCGTTGGTCAGCTCCGTGCCCCGTACCCCCGTCAGCCAGTACGAGAGCAGGTCGGGAATGAGCAACAACTGCTGTGCGGCGGCGAGTTGGGGCGTGTCCCGGGCGGCGGTGAGCTGGTAGACGGTGTTGAACGGGAGGTACTGCAGACCGGTGTGCGCGTACAGCTCCTCGGGCGGGATCCGCTCCGCCACGCGGGCAGCCATGCCCTCCGTACGTGCGTCCCTGTAGTGGACGGGATTCCCCAGTAGCGCGCCGTGCGCGTCGAGCAGCCCGTAGTCGACGGCCCAGGAGTCCACTCCGACCGAGTCGACGGGGCCCGCCGCGCGCAGCCCGTCGAGCATGCCCTGGTGGAGGGCGAGAATGTCCCAGTGCAGCGTTCCGCCCGTGCGCACCGGTCTGTTGGGGAAGCGGTGGACCTCCCGCAGCTCCAGGGTGCCGGGCCCGACGTGGCCGGTGATGACCCGGCCGCTGGACGCACCGAGGTCGACCGCCGCGAACGTGCCGGAGGCGGAGGAGCCGGCGGATGCGGGTGGTGACACGTGGCGGACCTCGGATCGTCGGGGGCGGGGGTGAGCGGGGTCAGCGGAGGAACGCGGCTGCCACACCCGCGTCGACGGGGACGTGCAGACCCGTGGTGTGGCTGAGGTCGCCGCCGGTCAGGGCGAAGACGGCGTTGGCGACATGTTCCGGCAGCACCTCGCGCTTGAGAAGGGTGCGCTGGGCGTAGAACTCGCCCAGCTGCTCCTCGGGGACGCCGTAGACGGCCGCCCTCTTGGCGCCCCAGCCGCCGGCGAAGATGCCGGAGCCGCGCACGACACCGTCGGGATTGATGCCGTTGACGCGGATGCCGGCCTCGCCCAGTTCGGCCGCCAGGAGCCGCACCTGGTGCGCCTGGTCCGCCTTGGCGGCGCCGTAGGCGATGTTGTTGGGGCCGGCGAAGACGCCGTTCTTGGACGAGATGTAGACGATGTCGCCGCCCATGCCCTGCGCGCCCATCATGCGAGCCGCCTCACGTGAGGTGAGGAAGGAGCCGCGCGCCATGATGTCGTGCTGGAGGTCCCAGTCCTCCGCGGTGGTCTCCAGCAGCGGCTTCGACAGGGAGATCCCCGCGTTGTTGACCACCAGGTCCACTCCGCCGAACGCGAGGGCCGCCTCCCGGAACGCCGCGACGATCTGCTCCTGCGAGGTGACGTCGACGGTGACGGCCACGGCCTTGTCCGGGCCGCCGAGTTCAGCGGCGACCTCTGCCGCG
>NZ_JACBXA010000365.1 GCF_013870515.1 Streptomyces albidus (ex Kaewkla and Franco 2022)
CTGCGCGGCCGTGCCGCCGGAGCGCTCGCCCTCACCGACCCCTCGTTCGCCGCCGGCTTCGCCGTGGAGTGCCTGTGGGACTGCGAGGAGACCACTCGCGAACTGGCCGCGGAGTACGCGGCGACCGGCGACGAGCGCGTCGTGGAGCGGCTGCGCAGGCTCGCTGCCGACCCCGCCGAGGAGGAGGGCGTGCAGAGCGCCGTACGAGGCAGGCTCAGCCCCGACGCCGGGCGATGACCGGACGCTGAACGGGGCATGAGAGGCGTCACCGTTCACCCGTACCGGCAAGCTTGGGGGGCTTGCGTCGCCGTCCGCGCGCCGGGGATGTAACGGCACATCAGGGGCCGTTCCGGACGTTGTCACTGTGACCGCATAGTGTGTCCGTCGTGACTGAGCACGCCCCGCCGATCGTCCCGTCCCCGGCCCCCGGCCCCGCTGCCGACGAGGGGCTGGCACGGCGCCTGCGGGCGCTCGCCTGCACGGCTCCGCTGCACGACCTGGACGTCCGCAAGGCCAACCTCGCCGGGGAGTACAGCACTTACGCGATGGCCGAGGTCGCCCTCAGCGCCATCGACCTCGTCACCCTTCAGATGGACTTCGACACCGGTGCGGACCACGAGGACGTGGTGGCCCGCCTGTTGCCCCGCATCGCCGCCCAGGCCCCCGGCCGTCCGGTCGCCGAGCACGAGCGGGTCGCCCGGTGGGTCCTGGAGAACCTGCTCAACGTCGGCAGCGTGGACCGCGGATTCCGCGCCGTCTACGGCACGTTCGGCCCGGACGGCGCCTACGTCCGCCGCGACTACGACTTCAAGCTCATCGAAGAGGTCCCCGGTCCCGGCGGCAGCGTCTATCTCCGTACGACCGACGAGGCGGTCAACGTCCTGGTCGGCGCGCTCGACACCGACGTCACCAGCGCCCAGATCGCCGCCGAGGTCAAGCTGGAGGTCCTCATCAGTCGCGGGCGTCTCGCCGACGCCCAACTCGCGGCCGAGCAGGCCCGCTACCGCACGGTGCAGTATGCGGAGACGCTGCGGCGCACCCTGGAGGCCACCCGCCGTGACGTGCGCGCGGTCGACTGGCTGCGCACCGTCCCGGACATGATCACCGAAGCCCTGGACCACGTCGCCGACCGCTACCGCCACGAGAACGCGATCCTCACCAACATCCGCCGCGCCCGCGACGACGCGGCGTCCGAACGCGGCCCTGACCACAAGCGCCGTGCCGCCGAGCTCGTCGACATCGTCAAGGACTGCATCCGCCGCCACACCCAGCTGCAGTCCCGGCTGCTGGCCGCCGGACCACTCTTCCGCGCCGAGCAGGACCGCCAGGCTTTCGCACCGCCCGCCGCGCGGGCCGGCCTCGACCTGTTCGGCCAACTCATGGCGCCGCTGCTGCCGTTGCCCGTCGAGCAGGCAGGTGCGGTGACCGACGCGTTCTTCGCGCGCGGCACGGGCTTGCGCACCCCCGGTGCCGTACGCGTCGGAGACCTGGTCGACCTGCTGCTCACCCCGCCCGCCCCGCGCGAACACCTCGGCGCCGAGATGCCCGAGCCCGATCTGATCGCCACACCCGACGACAGCCGGTTCAGCGAGGAGCAGCTGGAGTCGGCCATGGAGCTGCTGGACCTTCCCGCCGACGCCCCGCGCCGGCTCTCGGGGCTTCTCGCCGACGCCCGCCGGCGCGACCCCGAACTGCCTTATCTGGTCTCCCTGTTGGCGGTCCACGCCGCCAGCCCTCCGGTCGGCACCGCGTACCGGCAGGGGGAGCGCAGGCTCCTCTTCGCCGTCGACGACGGCGAAGAGCTCGACGATCCCGAGTTCGGCGGCGCGGACCTCATCGTCGGCACGGCCCTCCTTGACGCCGCGGGCATGGCCTCCGACCGTACGGACGCCGCATGAGGCCGCGCCCATGCCGTGAGCCGGCCGACTGCCTTGGCGCACACGGCACTTCAGCCGCGGCGCCCGCCCGCCTCCGTGGCCCTTCCAGCGTCCCGACCAGCTTCCCGCCCATGCCGCCCGTAGGAGCACCGCACCCGTGACCGAGTACCGCGACGAGGGCACCGACGGCTTCGCCGTCCCGACCGCCGACGGGTCCGCGGCGGCGCAGGAGTCCGCACGGGACGGGAAGGCCGTCACCCCGGCCGACACCGCCGATGCCGCGCGCCTCGTCTCCTTCGGCCTGCACCCCAAGCTGCTCCCGGCCCGGGACGCCGAGTACACCGAGCTGCTCCGGCGTTACCGCGACGAGCCCGCCTTCGCCCGGCTGGCGGACGCCGTCGCCACGGGGCTCGGCCTGGTGGTCCTGGAGGTCTCCACGCGGGCAGGGATGGCCCTGGCCGCCGATGAGGAGTCCGTCTTCGCCGTCCGCATGGGCGACTACGCCCGCCGGGCCACCGCCGACTCCGCCGACCGCTTCCTGCACGGGCTCGCCCATCTCGCCGTGGCGGCCATGGCCTTCCCCCGCCCCGAGGACCTGGCCGACGACGGCTACATCGGCCGCATCACCGTCAACGGCGTCGACTCCCTCGTACGCCAGGCCTGCCGCAGGCTCGCCGAACAGGCAGAGGAATCAGGTGAGAACGCCGACCCCGCCACCGACGCTCCCGGGCTGGAAGCGGCCTGGCGGGTGTACGCGCGGCGGAGCGCCACCGGAGCCACCAAGGACGCCCGGCGGCTTGCCGGTTCGACGACCGGCATCATCGCCAAGGCCGTCACCTTCCTCGTGGACTCGGGATTCCTCCAGCGCACGGGGGACGACGCGGGCGGCACCTACCGCACCACCGCCCGCTATCAGTTGCAGGTCCGCGACATGGCGGGCAACGCCGCGATGTCCGAGCTGCTGGAGCTCGGCGTGGTGCCCGTGAGCGACGGGAGCGCCACCCTTCTGCCCTCCGGCGAAGGCGAGGACCTGGAGATCGCGGGCGACGCGGCGCTTCCCTTCCACTCCTGACCGGGCCCGCTCCGCAACCCACGCCCACACCGCCGACCATCCACCGACTCAACGACCCACCAACTCAACGACGAGAGTCCGCCGCCATGTACGAGCTGTCCCGGATCCGCCTCTACTCCATCGGGCCCGCCGGTGCGCGCTACGCCGACACCGTGCTGGACCTGCGAGGAGTCGGCGGCCCGGTCCCCAGCCCCGCTCCCGCACAGGCCGACTTCTTCGAGGACGAGCCCAGCGGCCCGCCACGGCGTCCCGCCCCCGCAGGGGTGCTCTTCCTGGAGAACGGCGGCGGCAAGTCCGTGCTGCTCAAGCTCATCTTCTCCGTGATGCTGCCCGGCCACCGCAACACCCTCGGCGGCGCGAGCTCCGGCGTGCTGCGCAAGTTCCTGCTCGCCGACGACTGCGGTCACGTGGCTCTGGAGTGGCAGCACACCCGCACCGGCGAGAGCGTCGTGGTCGGCAAGGTCAGCGAGTGGCGCGGACGCCAAGTCTCCAACGATCCGCGGAAGTTCGCCGAGGCCTGGTACGCCTTCCGGCCGGGCCCCGGCATGAGCCTCGACTCCCTCCCCGTCGCGGAGTCGGCGGCCCTGCATCCCGCCGTGGAGGGCGCCTCCACGGCCCGTGGGCGCCGCCGCACGATGAAGGGCTTCCGCGATGTCCTGACCGAGACGGGAAAGGCCTACCCGAACCTCGACATCGCCTGGGAGGAGGTGCACGAACGCTGGACGGAACGCCTCACCGGCCTCGGCCTGGACCCCGAACTCTTCCGCTACCAGCGGGAGATGAACGCCGACGAGGGTGAGGCCGCGGGCCTCTTCGCCGTCAAGAACGACTCCGACTTCACCGACCTGCTGCTGCGCGCCGTCACCGACACGCGCGACACCGACGGTCTCGCAGACCTCGTGCACGGCTTCGCACACAAGCTCGGGCGCCGCGACGAGCTCACCGCCGAGTGCGACTTCACCGCCGGCTCCCTCGATCTCCTCAACCGCATCGCGGACTCCGCACAGCAGCGCGAGCTCGCCCGCGAGATCCACGCCGGCGCCGAGCAGCGCACCCGCACCCTCGTACGGCGCCTCGCAGCCCGTGGCGACGCGGAGCGGGCCCGCGGCACCGAGCTCGCCGAACAGGTCACGGAAGCCGACCGTGCGGTCACGCGGGCCGCCGACGAGCGCTCCCGCTCCTCCCTGATCGCCGCCGAACTCGCCTACAGGCATGCCTCCTTGGCGCTCACCGGGGCGGAGAAGGCCGCCACGGCACAGCGCCGCGAGCTCACCGACGCACGTACG
>NZ_JACBXA010000366.1 GCF_013870515.1 Streptomyces albidus (ex Kaewkla and Franco 2022)
CTCGCCGGACTGGCCGAGACGGGCCGCATCCAGGGTGACTACGAGGCCGTCGACGCCCTCCACGAACAGCTGCTGGCCGAGGCCAGGGAGCGCGGCGAGGCCCGCCACACGGTGTGGGCGCTCGAGGGCATCGCACAGATGCGGCGCAACACCGGCTCGTACGACTCGGCCCTCGCGATGTTCGAGGAGGCGGCCGGGATCGCCGAGCAGGCCGACGACTGGCGAGGCCGCGCCTGGGCGCTGCGCGGCATGGCCGACATCGTGTCCGTACGGGACGGCGACACGGAGCGCGCCCTCGCACTGCTCACGGATGCCGAAGCCCTCTGCCGCGCGATGGACCTGGCGGGCGCGCTCGCCTACAACCACAAGATGCGTGCCAACGTCCTCTTCCGCGCCGGGCGTTACGCCGAGGCGAGGGTGCTCTACGAGCAGGCGCTGGAGGAGTTCTCACAGCTCGGAGAACCGCGTGGCGAGGCGCTGTCCCGGCTCGGGCTCGTCAAGTCCCGTGCCCGTCTCGGCCGGGAGCCCGCCCGTACCCGCGCCGAACTCGGCGAACTGCGCGCGGACTTGGAGGCCCTCGGGCTGCATCATGCGCGCCGCCTGGTCCAGGACGCCCTGGAGGACCTGGGCATGGCGCCGTCGCGGGAGACCGCCGAGGCCGTCGCCGCCTGACCTGGAGGCCTCGAACAAGGCCTGCCGGGCCGCCCGTTGGGAGCGCCGAGCGGCCCGGCACGGACGATCAGTGACGCATCCGACTCGAACTGGTGGGCACATTCCCGGCCGAGCGGGGAACGCGTGAACCATGACTCCGCTCACTGCGCGGTCTCCGCGCCTCACACCCACCGCCCGGATAAGACGCGGCTTCCCCATCCGCGTCTCGCACAATCCCGGGTCGGACGATCATTCCCCCGGAAGGCGTCAAGAACGTCGCCCGTTCGAGCTGGCGGCCCGTCAGCACAGCGCTTTACTCGGCGAGTTGGCGCACTTGAGCAGCACTATTACAGTGATGCCGATGCCCTCCCCCTTCTCCGCTCGGGCTGCCCGCACTTCACGGCCTTCCTTGGAGGTCCCGTGAGCCGCCAACTGGAACAGCCCCATTCGTCCCGCGCTCCGCTCCCGCCAGCCGCGCCGACCGCGCAGCCCCCTGAGCCGCCTCCGGCCGAACGCCACGCGCAGGACCCGGCTCCGGTCAGGGTCGAGAAGCAGAAGCAGCGCGACCCCTACTTCGACAACGCCAAGTACCTGGCGATCGTGCTGGTCGCGCTGGGTCACTCGTGGGAGCCGCTGCGAGACGGATCGCGTGCCGCGGGCGCGCTCTACATCTTCGTCTACACCTTCCACATGCCGGCGTTCATGGTCATCTCCGGCTACTTCTCACGCAGCTTCCAGGGCAAGCCCCACCAGCTGAAGCGGCTGGTGACCGGCGTCGCGGTGCCGTACGTCGTCTTCGAGGTCGTCTACACCTTCTTCAAGCGCTGGGCCGACGACGACCCGGAGCAGCCGATCAGCCTGCTCGATCCCTGGTATCTGACCTGGTTCCTGGGCGCGTTGTTCATCTGGCGGCTGACGACGCCGCTGTGGAAGACGGTGCGCTGGCCCGTCGCCCTCTCCCTCGCCATCGCCGTGCTGGCCTCCGTCTCGCCCGACATCGGCGACGACATGGACCTCCAACGCGTCCTGCAGTTCATGCCGTTCTTCGTCATCGGGCTCTTCCTCAAGCCCGAGCACTTCGACCTCGTACGGCGTCGCTCTGCCCGGCTCCTCTCCATCCCCGTGACGCTGGTCTCGCTGGTCGTCGCGTACTGGGCGGTGGAGCGCATGAACGCCGTGTGGTTCTACCACCGCGACAGCGCACAGGAGATGGGCGCTCCCTGGTGGGTCGGCGTCATCATGACGCTGGCGCTCTTCGGCTGCTCGATGGTGCTCACGGCGTGCTTCCTGGCCTGGGTGCCCCGCCGCAAGATGTGGTTCACGGCGCTGGGAGCCGGAACGCTCTACGGCTACCTGCTGCACGGGTTCTTCGCCAAGGGCTCCCGTTTCGGCGACTGGTACGACGCCGACTGGACGCAGACGCCTGCGGGCGCCGTCGGGGTGACGTGCATCGGGGCCGTCCTGATCACGCTGTTGTGCACGCCGCCCGTGCAGCGGATGTTCCGCTTCACGATGGAGCCGAAGATGACATGGGCGTTCCGGCACGATCCCGCCGACGCCGCCCGCAGACGGATGAACAGCAAATAGCGCGACACGAACCGCCGCCTGGGCCAAGGCATTTCGAGGTCCGGGCGGCGAAGCACCTCAACTGAGGCCCGGACCGAAGCCGGTCCCGGCCTCAGTTTTCGCGTTCTCACCCCTGCTGCTCACCCGACGCGGGAAGCAGACCGCGGCACACACGTTCCCAGCGGGGCCCGGGCCCGCTAGCTTTCCGTACGACGCGCGCGTCCGTAACCCGGACACGGAGCACATCAGGCCGAACAGCGCCGCTCGCCACCGTCGTTCGCACCGGAAGGACCCCGAAGTGCACGTACCGCTTCCCACCGCCCCACTCTCCGTGGGCGGCGCAGCCCGCCGAGCACGGAGACACCGGTCTCTCGCCGCGCTGGCCGCCGCCGTACTCGCGACGCCGCTTCTGCTCACGGCCACCGCCGCCCCCGCCGCCGCAGCCGAGGCCCCTTCGGCCACGTCCGTGTCCAAGGCCTCCGCCGGTGAACGCACCGAGGACGGCGCTCAGTTGGCGAAAAAGCTGGTCAAGCGAACGGGCGTCAAGGGCGCCATGCGGCACATGAAGGCGTTCCAGGCGATCGCGCACGTAGCCGACGGCAACCGGGCGGCCGGATCACGCGGACACGAGCTGTCCGCCAAGTACGCGGGCACGCTGCTGAAGGCCGCGGGTTACGAAGTCACCTACCAGAGCTTCGACTTCATCTACCGCGAGACCCTCGCCGAGAAGCTGACGATCCGTACGCCCGACGAGCGCGACGTGCCCGTCAAGGTGATGACGTACACCAAGAGCACCCCCGAGGGCGGCACGGAAGCCGACCTGGCAGCGGTCCCGGCGGACGAGGACGGCACCACCGGCTGCACGGCGGCGGACTACGAGTCGGGTGACTTCAAGGGCCGTATCGCACTGATCCAGCGCGGCGGCTGCACCTTCGCTGAGAAGCAGGCCGCGGCAGCCGAGGCGGGGGCCGTCGCCGCGGTGATCTACAACAACGAGGACGGCGAGCTCAGCGGCACCCTCGAGGACCCGGCCAACGGACGCATCCCGACCGGCGGCGTCAGCAAGAAGGACGGCGAGGCGCTGGCGGCCCAGGCCGGGTCGGAAAAGGTCACCGCGAACGTGGAGTTGCGCGAGTTCCAGGAGGAGCGCAGCACTCCCAACGTCATCGCCGAGACCCGCGGCGGCGACGCGGACAACGTGGTGATGCTCGGCGCCCACCTCGACTCCGTGAGCGAGGGCCCGGGCATGAACGACAACGCCTCGGGCTCGGCCGGAATCCTCGAGACGGCGCTCCAGTTCGCCAAGGCGGGCGGCACCAGGCACCACGACGGCAACAAGGTGCGCTTCGCGCTGTGGACGGCGGAGGAGGTCGGTCTCCGCGGTTCCGAGCACTACGTCACCGAACTCCCCCAGGCCGAGCGGGACAAGATCGCGCTCTACCTCAACTTCGACATGATCGCCTCCCCCAACTACGGCCTGTTCGTTCACGACGGCGACGACTCCGACGGCGAGGGCTCCGGTCCCGGTCCCGAGGGGTCGGCCCAACTCGAGCGCGACATGGTCGACTTCATCGCCTCCCGTGGTGAGGAGTCACGCGGCAGCGACTTCGACGGCCGGTCCGACTACGGCCCCTTCATCGAGGCGGGCATCCCGGCCGGCGGCTCCAAGACCGGTGCGGAAGGCATCAAGTCCGCAGAGGAGCAGAAGCTGTGGGGCGGCGAGGCAGGTGCCGCGTACGACGGCTGCTACCACCAGAAGTGCGATGACCTCCGCAACATCGACAAGAAGGCGTTCGACCTGAACATCAAGGTCATGGCCAACGCCGTGGGCCACTACTCACGGGACGTCAGCGACCTTCCCTGACGTCCGGCACGGCCCCTCCGCTCCAATTGAGCGGCGCCGTACCGCCGGTGCCCGCCCGCGCGATCGTCAACACCCAGATCTGGGGCCTGACCGGCGTACAGGCCG
>NZ_JACBXA010000367.1 GCF_013870515.1 Streptomyces albidus (ex Kaewkla and Franco 2022)
CAGATAGACCAGGCTGGTCACGCCGACCGCCGCCACCGCCAGTACGGCGGACTCACCCATGGTGTCCCAGGAGCGAAGGTCCACAAGGGTGGTGGAGACGATGTTCTTCAGCCCCTCGTGCTCGGTGGCCACGACGAGCCCGGGCCCCGCAGGGGAGTCCAGCCGGGCGGCGCCGGCGACGTAGGTCAGCACAGCGGCGAAGACCCCGGTGGCGACTCCGGTCACGAGCTGTGTGACGCGCCGCGGAGTGCTTGCGCGCCGCCGGCTGGGGAACCGGGCGGGCAGCCGTCGCAGCACGAGGACGAACACCACCAGTGAGACCGTCTCCACGGCGAACTGCGTCAGCGCGAGATCCGGCGCGCCGTGCAGCACGTACAGCACCGCCGTGCCGTAGCCGGTGACGCCGGCCAGCACGACGGCCTTCATCCGCTGACGGGACGTCACGCACAGCGCCGCGACGACGCAGATGATGACGACGACGCCCAACTGCGGCACTGAGTCGAACAGGCGCACCGGACCGACGTCTTGCCAAGGCGGGTCGACGATCATCGCGATGCTCTGAGCGGTGATCAGCACCGCGAGGACCGTGCCGAGGTAGACGGGCAGCGAGCCGCGCTGCACCGCACCGGTGACCTCGAGCGAGGCGCGCTCCAGGGACCACAGCGCACGGGCGAAGACCTGGGTGCCCTCCACGCCCGGAAGTTGCTCGGCCAGGCGTGCGAGGGGCCGCATGGCGAGGAAGAGCAGAACGCCCGCGAGCCAGGCAAGCACGGACAGCCCGAGCGCCGGTCCGAAGCCGTGCCACAGCTCCAGGCGGAACGGATCCCTGGGCACGGGGAACTCCCCGGCGTAGCGGGTCAGTAGCGGGCCGAGGGCGAAGACGCCCGGGCCCAGGGCGAGTCCGGCCAGGGCGCACAGCGCTGCCGGCACGACGAGCAGAGGGCCGCTGGTCCCCCGCAGCGGTGTGGCGATCGGCGAACTCTGCTTGGCGACCGCCGACGCCGCTTCCTCTCCGGCGGAGTCGCCGGCCGCGGAGGACTTCGCCGCGAAGGCCCCCCAAAGGAAGCGCAGCGTGTAGGCCGTCGTCAGCGCGGAGCCGGCGACCAGGGCGGCGAGCGTCCACGTCCCGGCGATCCCGTCCCGCATCAGTGACGTGAACGCGGCCTCCTTCGCGACGAATCCGGTCAGGGGCGGCAGTGCGGCCATGGACGCTGCGGCGAGCACGGCGACGACGAAGACCACCGGCATGGAGCGGGCCAGCCCGGAGAGCCGGTCCAGGTGCCGCGTCCCGGCGGCGTGGTCGATGATGCCGACGACGAGGAAGAGCGGGGCCTTGAACAGGGCGTGCGCCAGAAGCATCACCGTGCCGGCGAGCGCTGCGTCGTAGGTGCCCGTTCCGAACAGGACGAAGAGAAAGCCGAGTTGGCTGACGGTTCCGTAGGCGAGCAGCCGCTTCAGGTCGTTCTCCCGAAGTGCGCGCCAGCCTCCGAGCAGAATCGTCAGCGACCCGAGAGCGAGCACGGTCACGTGCCACGTGAGTGCTCCGGCGTACGCGGGAGCCAGTCGCGCGACCAGATAGACGCCCGCTTTGACCATGGCGGCGGCGTGCAGGTAGGCGGAGACGGGCGTCGGTGCTGCCATGGCGCTGGGCAGCCAGAAGCTGAAGGGCCACACGGCGGACTTCGACAGGGCGCCCGCGAGGATGAGCACCAGTGCCACCGCGAGGATGCCGGTCGCGGGCGGTGGCCGGTCGAGGATGCCGGAGATGCTGTACGTGCCGGCCGCCTGCCCCAGCATCAGGAAGCCGACGAGCATGGCGAGTCCGCCGACCGTGGTCATGATCAGAGCTTGGAGGGCGGCGAGCCGGTTGGGCCGCCGCTCGGGCACATGGCCGATGAGGAGGTAGGAGAAGACCGTGGTCAGCTCCCACATCACGTACAGCACGATCAGGTCGTCGGCGAGGACCAGCCCGAGCATCGCTCCGGCGAAAGCGGTCAGCGTTCCCGCGAACTGCCCCAGCCCGAATTCCGCCCAGCTGAAGTAGCCCGCGCAGTAGACCAGCACCAGTGCGCCGAGGCTCCCGACGACGAGCACCATCAGCAGGGCCAGCGCGTCGCAGCGGAAGGCCAGCTGCACACCGAGTTCCGGTATCCACGGCCAGTGCTGGACGGTCACCTCCCCCGCCGCCGTGTCCCCGAACTGCGCGAGCGCCCATCCCGCCGTCGCCGCCGGCACAAGGGCCAGTACGAGGAACGCCCGCGAGCCCAGCCACCGCACCAGGAGCGGAGCGCAGCACGCCCCTGCGAAGTGGAGAAGGATCAGCGACAGCACAGCGCGATGATTGCACGCTTAATTACGCAATTTGCGCACAAAAGACCCGTACTGACGCTCGGCGTGCACGGGCGCAGACCTCCGCTCACTTCGCGCGAAGTACACCCCGGAACCGCAGATCGGGCTCATCGGGAAGCGAATCACCCGTTTGCCCGTTTCCCTGCTTATGTACTTTCTGTGACTCTTGGGGAGCTCAGGGTGAACGTCCCCTACATCAGGAGTCCCCATGATTCTCAGCGTCTCCGGCGTCCTCCTGCTCGGCTTCATCATCTTCCTCTTCACCCGCAAGGACGGGCTCAAGTTCTCCCATGCCCTGGTCTGCGCGCTCTTCGGCTTCTATCTGGCGGGCACCGCCATCGCCCCGGGCATCAAGGCGGGCGGAGCGAGCCTGGCCAGCCTGCTCGGCGGCATCAGGCTCTGACCCCGGCGGCGGACTCCCGTCGCCGCCCGTGCAGTTCGCAACAGCTGTTTCATCACTGGAGGTTCCGTGGCGCGTTGGCCGCTCCCCCGGCCGCGACGGAGGCCGGGTACGGCGATGGCGCGCGGGCGCAGCGCCGTCCGTGCCGGCACGGACGGCGCGCTGGACGTACTGCACCCCCTGATCACCCTCGCCCGCGGCCTCGGCCGGCTGATCACCCTGGTGGTGCGGTGGTGGAGGCGTACGCCGAAGGACCGGCGTGGGCCGGTGCTCTTCGTGGCGGCCGTGGGCCTGCTCGTGGTGGTGCTGATGCCGTGGGGGCCCGCCTTCGCGGTCCTCGTGGTCGTGTGCGCCGCCGCGTGGCAGGGCCGGGACGGCGCGGGCGTCAGGGCTGGCGCCGATCCCAGTGAGGAGGAGAGCGCCCGGCTGCAATCGGTCTACGAGGCACTGGTCCCCCACTTCTCCCTCCCGAACGACCCGGGCCCCGAACCGCTGTTCGCACACGACGGTTCGTGGGAGCGGGCCTTCGAGGAGGTGGAGCTCGCCGAGGACGGCCGCATCGGACGGCTCCTGCTGCGGTATCCGGCGCACTTCCGTGACGGCGACCCCGCGCTTCGGTTCACGGTGGAGCGGCTGCTGGGCGCGAAGTCGGGTCGGGACCGCGAGTACCGCTTCGTGTGGGACGAGGAGCGCAACCAGCTGGAGATGACCGTCCCTGAACCGCTCCCGCAGGGCATCCACGCCCAACGGTTCGTCACCGGGCCCGGCGAGATCGTGCTCGGCTTCACCGACGCCGAGTCCGTCCAGCGCCGGGTCCCCGTCACCGACGGCGGCCGGGCCCGTGACGTCCCGCCCGTGGTCTGGCGTACGGGTGCACGCTCCTCGGAGTCGCATCTGCTGGTGGTCGGCGCACCGGGAGCGGGATCGAGCACGTTGCTGCGCTCCGTCGTGCTCCAGGCGCTCCAGCACGGGGACGTGCTCGTCGTGGACGGCGGCGGATCAGGTGAGTTCGCCTGCCTGTCCGGGCGCAGCGGCGTGCTCGCCGTGGAGACGTCGCTGACGGGTGCCGTCGCCTCCGTCGAGTGGGCGGTCCACGAGACGGAGCGGCGGCTGTCGGCGGCGAGCCGCGCGCGACAGGCGGGCCACGGTGTCCCCGACGACGCGCGGCGGCCGTTGTGGGTGATCCTCGACCGGCCCGCGGTGCTGAGTCATCTGGCGCGCACGGAGGGACGACGGGACCCGCAGGAGCTGCTCCAGGTGCCGCTGCGCCACGGCCGGGCCGCCAACGTGACGGTGGCAGTGGCCGAACACTTCGAGTGCGTGGACGAGTTGGCCCCCGCCGTGCGCGCGCACACCAGGGCCCGGGTGCTGCTGGGGGCGGCTTCCCCCGAGGAGACGCGGGCGGTCCT
>NZ_JACBXA010000368.1 GCF_013870515.1 Streptomyces albidus (ex Kaewkla and Franco 2022)
TGGGCGTGCGGATCTCGCTGCGCCTCGATCTCGCCGCCTACGACGTCTTCGACGCGGGAGAGGATGCCGACGCCGGTGGTGGTGAGCGGAGGGGCCGTGGAGCGGCGGCCATCGTGCAGGTGCACAGCCTCGCTGATCCCACCCTCGTCGCCGACGCCGCCCAACTGTGGCACGGCGCGGACCACTTCGGGCCCCGCGCCCGTATCGACACCCTGCTCGCGCTGCGCCGTGCCGCCCGCGTCTGGTCGCCGCTCGAACGGCTGCTGGAGCGGCCCGTTCCCGACGTGCTGGCGCTGACGGAACCGGAGGTCAGCGACCTGCTCGGCCGCGTGGCTACGCGGCTTGCGGCGGCGGGCGTGGCGGTGCACTGGCCGCGGGAGGTGGCCCGTGAGCTGACTGCCACCGCTGTCATCCGTCCGGCGCCGGGATCCGCCTCGGACGGTTTCGGCTTCTTCGAGTCGGACGAACTGCTCGAATTCCACTGGCAGTTGGCTTTGGGAGACGAGCAGCTGAGCGAGGCCGAGATGGACGCGCTGGCCGAGGCGCACCGCCCGGTCGTACGGCTTCGGGGCCAGTGGGTGCTGGTCGACCCCGGCCTCGTGCGGAAGGCCCGGAAGCGTCATCTCGGTCTCCTCGATCCGGTCGAGGCCCTTTCGGCGGCCCTCACCGGCTCGGCCGAGATGGACGGGGAGACGGTCGAGGCCGTCCCCGTGGGGGCGCTGGCGGCCCTGCGGGACCGTGTCACCGCCGAACTGCCGCAGCCCGCCCAGCCGGAGGGGCTTCACGCCACCCTGCGGGACTACCAACTGCGCGGTCTGGCCTGGCTGGAGTCGATGACCTCGCTCGGGCTGGGCGGATGCCTCGCCGACGACATGGGGCTCGGCAAGACCGTCACGCTCATCGCCCTCCACCTGCGCCGCGCACACGCGGCTCCCACTCTCGTCGTGTGCCCCGCTTCGCTCCTGGGCAACTGGCAGCACGAGATCGCGCGCTTCGCGCCGGGCACGCCCGTACGCCGCTTCCACGGCTCGGACCGCAGCCTCGACGGCCTCGCCGGCGAAGGCGGCTTCGTCCTCACCACCTACGGCACGATGCGCTCCAGCGCTGCCGAACTCGCCGCACGACGCTGGGGAATGGTCGTCGCCGACGAGGCTCAGCACGTGAAGAACCCGCACTCCGCCACGGCGAAGGCTCTGCGGACCCTGAGCGCTCCGGCGCGGATCGCCCTCACCGGCACGCCGGTCGAGAACAACCTCTCCGAACTGTGGGCGATCCTCGACTGGACGACTCCCGGGCTGCTCGGCCCGCTCACCACGTTCCGCTCCCGGCACGCCCGCGCCGTCGAGGGCGGCGAGGACCAGGAGGCGACAGAGCGTCTCGCGCGGCTGGTGAGGCCGTTCCTGCTGCGGCGGAAGAAGTCCGATCCGGGCATCGCACCCGAGCTGCCGCCCAAGACGGAGACCGACCATCCCGTCACTCTCACCCGCGAACAGGGCGGGCTGTACGCGGCGGTCGTCCGGGAGACGCTCGCCCGGATCGAGGCGTCCCAGGGAATCGCACGGCGCGGTCTGGTGATGAAGCTGCTGACGGCGCTCAAGCAGATCTGCAACCACCCCGCGCAGTATCTGAGCGAGGACGCCTCTGCCGCCGCCCCCGCCCGTTCGGGCAAGCTGGAGCTTCTGGACGAACTGCTGGACACCATCCTCGCGGAGGACGGTGCCGTGCTGGTCTTCACGCAGTACGTGGCGATGGCCCGCATCATCGAGCGGCACCTTCAACAGCGCGGCATTCCCCTGCAGTTGCTGCACGGCGGCACCCCGGTCCCGCGGCGCGAGGAGATGGTGCGCCGTTTCCAGGACGGCGAAGTCCCCGTGTTCCTGCTGTCGTTGAAGGCCGCCGGCACCGGTCTCAACCTGACCCGTGCCGCTCATGTCATCCACTACGACCGCTGGTGGAATCCGGCCGTGGAGGAGCAGGCCACCGACCGCGCGTACCGCATCGGGCAGACCCAGCCCGTACAGGTGCACCGCATCATCACTGAGGGGACGGTGGAGGAGCGCATCGCTCTTCTCCTCGACTCCAAGCGGGAGTTGGCGGATGCGGTGCTGGGCGGCGGCGAGGCCGCCCTGTCCGAGCTGAGCGACACGGAGCTGGCCGACCTCGTCAGGCTGAGGAGGACGTGATGAGCGGCAGGGCCGCCCGTACCCTCCCTCCGGTCCCGGCGCGTCCCGGCGCGCGCGGGCCCTTCGCGGAGTCCTGGTGGGGCAGCGCGTGGGTGCGCGCCCTGGAGGACTCCGCCCTGGATCAGGGACGGCTCTCGCGCGGCCGCACGTACGCCCGCGCCGGGCACGTCGGGGCGATCACGATCGGCCCCGGCCGCATCACGGCGTCGGTGTGGGGCAGCCGTCCCCGGCCGTACCGTGCGCTGATCCGGCTGCGGGTCCTCAGCGACCAGGAGTGGGATTCCTTCCTGGACTCGGTGGCGGCCCAACCGGCCCATATCGCGGCCCTGTTGGACAAGGACATGCCGCACGCGCTCGTGGAGGCGGCCGGTACGGCGGGCGTGCAACTGCTCCCGGGGCACGGAGAACTCGACGCCGGATGCTCCTGCCCGGACAACGGCCGTCCCTGCAAGCACGCCGCGGCCCTGTGCTATCAGGCGGCCCGGTTTCTCGACGCCGATCCCTTCGTCCTGCTGCTCCTGCGCGGCCGGGACGAGGAGGAGCTGCTCGACGAACTCGCCCGCCGCAATGCGGCGTCGGCATCCCGCGAGGCCGGTGAGGCCCGCAGGGAGGAGGGCCCCGAGTCGCTGCCCGGCGTCCTCGCACGTGACGCGCTGGCCACATCGCTGCGTCCGCCTCTGCCCGAGCCCCTCGCCCCGCCCGCGGGCCCCGGCGAACCGCCGCTCCTCCCGGAAGTCCCTGGCGGCCCCGACCCGTTGGCGCTGACCTTCCTGGCCACCGACGCCGTCGGCCGCGCTCATGCCGCTCTCAGCGACCCCGGCTTCCTGGAGGACTCGACCGGCCGGAGCGACCCCATGTGGCACGACGCGATCCGACTTGCCGCCACGCACCCCCAACTCACGGGCCGCGGCACTGTCTCGGCCCGGTTCGACCGGCTCGCACGCGGCACGGGGCATTCGGCCGTGGAGCTGGCGAGGGCGGCCGCGGCATGGCGCCAGGGCGACGAGGGGCTGACCGTCCTGGAGACTTCATGGGACCCGCCGGCGGGCAACTTCGACCGTGCGCGCGGGGCGTTGGCCGCCGCGGACCTTCCCCGCATGTCGATCCACCGCAACCACCTCACCGACCCCACCCGCCGCCACCAGCTGCGCTACGGAACGGACCGCCGCTGGTACCCGTACCGCAACGAGGCGGGCGGCAGCAGCACGGGCGGCAGTGTGGGGGGCGCGGAGGACTGGTGGCCGGAGGGCCGCTCGGAGGCCGATCCGGTGTCGGCGCTGACGTATCTGATGGACGGGTGACCCGTATCTGGTGGGCGGGTGACCGCGAGGCGCTGCCGCCTGGGCCGGGTACTCCCGCGGCCGGGTCGGTGCCCCTCAGTGCCACGTCACCCGCATCGCCGTCGTGACCTCCAGCGGCGAGCCGCCCGCCTGCGCCGCGAGGACGCCCGAACCCTCCGGGCTGCGCGTGTAGAGCGGGACGCCGGCGCTCACGAAGGTGTTCCAGGCCGCGGCGAACGTCCCGGCCAGGCGGCGGTTCTCGGCCAGCTGGGACGGCACCGCGTGGTGAATGACGACGTTGGGCACCGGCCTGCCGCGCAGCGCGCGCAACGCGTCGCCCGCGGAAGGCCGGGCCAGCACGTAGCGGGGGACCACGTATCGGGGCGAGGCGAGAGGGGAGACCGCCTCGTCGAAGGCGGACGCGAAAAGAGCCGAGGCCTCGGAGGGCACCCCGTCCAACTCCACGCGGTACGCGCCGGTTTCGTCGGGTTCGAAGGAGACGGCAGCTGAGCCTCGCGGGACCAGACCTGCCGCATGCAGCGCGTCGGCGGTCGCCCAGGCGATGTGGACGAGGACCGGTGAGGAAGCCGTCTCGGCCAGGTGACGCCCGACAGTCCGTGCTCGTAGCCGAGTCCGACG
>NZ_JACBXA010000369.1 GCF_013870515.1 Streptomyces albidus (ex Kaewkla and Franco 2022)
GCCCGTTCAGCGGGCAGTCGGCCGGCGCAGGGTCCTACGGGCAGGGCCACGGTCCGGACGAAAGCCCGGACACGGACCGGGACACGGACCGGGACACCCTGCGCCGCGGCAGCCCTTCACGGGGACGCAGGGGCGCCCTTGTCGCTGCCGCAGCGGTGGCCGTTCTGCTGACCGGTGCCGGAGCGACGTACACCGTCATGGCGCAGGACGGCGACGGGGGGACCGGGGCGGCCGAGAGCTCCGGGAAGAGAGGGAGTTCGGACTCCGAGGGAGCGGACGCCAGGAAGGACGCCGACCGCAAATCGGGTGACAGCGACCCCTCGCCGAGCGGCCCCGGATCCGACGGTCCCAAGGCCGGCGCGGCGGCAGGCGGTCCGGCCGGCGGGCAGGACGACGGTCGTCAGGGTGGCGACGGAGACGAGGACGACAAGGGTTCCGGTGGCGGCTCCGACTCGGGCGGAACCGGCTCGGACGCGGGAGACGGCGGTGGGTCGACGGGTGGCGGCGCGGCCTCCGGCGGCGGACCCGCCCCCGCACCGGCCTGTCACCCCAGCGGCGGCGGCAAGTACGACTGCTCCACGTGGCAGACGGCCACCTCGTACGACGGAGGCCACCAGCCCGTCGGACAACTCAACGCCGGCAACAACTACTTCTTCTGCCAGTCGAAGCTCTCACACCGGGAGACCTCAGGACGCTGGACGAACGTCTGGTGGGCGAAGACCGACGACGACAGCGGCAACTCGGACGTCTATTTGAGCGTCGTGTACATCAGAGGCGGCGGCAACGACGAGCCCCTGCCCGGGCTGCCCACCTGCTAGGCCGTGTTACTGAAGGAAGGTGGTGAGCCGGGCGCGCCCCGGACTTCGCCGCCGAGCAGCGCCATTCCCTGTACGGGCCACACCTCCCGCCTGGGACGGTGCAGCCGTGTGGTGTCCATCTCGCTGCGCAAACTGTTGGCTCGTGTGCCTGTCTGGGATGTCAACGCGCACCGACGGTTTCCCGTTCTACCGAGGACTGAGCCGTGGCCGACCGACCTGAGATTGTCTGCATCTGCGGTTCCACCCAGTTCGTGGACGAGATGCGTGCGGCGAACCGTGATCTGACCTTCGCAGGTGTCATCGTCCTCGCGCCAGGCGAAGCAGACGAGTTGATCACCAACGAGCAGAAGACCGCGCTGGACGCGCTCCACCTGCGCAAGATCGACCTGGCTGACCGGGTTCTGGTCGTCAACCCCGGCGGGTATGTGGGCGAGTCCACGAGCAGGGAGATCGCGTATGCCCACGCCACCGGGAAGCCGATCTCGTTCACCGATCCCGTCTGACCAGTAGGCGCTTCGTGGTGCGCGCGGGCAACGAGTCTCGGTGAGCCAGACGGCCCAGTTGTCCCCGGTCATGAGGCCCGCCCGCGCATCCGGTATACCTGCCGCATGGACGACCAGGCCTTCCTCGATCACGTCGCCGACGAACTCGCCGCGCTGCCCGCCGTACTCGCCGTGGCTCTGGGCGGATCCCGCGCCCTGGGAACCCAACGTGCCGACAGCGACTGGGACTTCGCCCTCTACTACCGGGGAGAGTTCGACCCGGAGGCGCTGCGTGCGGTCGGCTGGCCCGGAGAGGTCAGCGAGGTCGGCGGGTGGGGCGGAGGCGTCTTCAACGGCGGCGCCTGGCTCACAGTTGACGGCCGCAGGACCGACGTGCACTACCGCGATCTCGACGTCGTGGAAGCCGAGTTGGCCGAGGCGGAGGCGGGCAGGTTCCACCGCGAGCCCCTGATGTTCCATCTGGCGGGGATTCCGAGCTACCTCGTCGTCGGCGAGCTCGCGCGCAACAACGTTCTGCGCGGCCGGCTGCCGCGCCCGTCCTATCCGCCGGCACTGCGCGTGGAGGCGTCGGCACGGTGGAGGGAGACGGCCCGGATGACGCTGTCGTACGCCGGCACGTACAACGCCCCGCGAGGCGGGCACACCGAGGTCGCGGGGGCGATCGCCGTCGCCGCGATGCAGCAGGCGCATGCCGTCCTCGCGGCGCGCGGCGAGTGGGTCACCAACGAGAAGACACTCCTGGAGCAGGCCGGGCTGCGGGGCGTCGACGACGTACTGGCGTCACTGAGTCCGGAGCCCGACGCGCTGCTGAGAGCTGTGGAGGAGGCCGGCGCACTCTTCGAGTCGGTCTTCCCGGGGTGAGCAATCGCCGTATGCCGGTGGGCAATTGGCAGGACCGTTGGCCGGACGAGCGCGAGAGGCCAGGTGAACCGTCAGTCGCTGGGCGGCAGTTCGCCCGAGCCCCGGGCTATGAGCCGGGTCGGGTGCGTCATCCGGCGCGGCGGATCGTCCACGCCCTCAAGCCTGCGGAAGAGCAGTTCCGCGGCCGCACGCCCCAGTTGGGCGGGGTCCTGGGCGATCACGGTCACCGCGGGCGAGAGCAGGTCGGCCAGCTCGAAGTCGTCGAACCCGACGAGCGCGACCGGGCGGTCCAGTTCGGCGAGCACTCGCACGAGCGTCACAGTGACCCGGTTGTTGCCCGCGAACAGAGCGGTGACCCGCTCCGGCCCTTCGAGCATGCGCTCGGCGTCGGCCCGTACGCGCCCGGGGTCGGTCGCACCAGGAGCCAGCCAGCCCTCGGCGACCGGCAGTCCGGCTTCCGACATCGCCGCGCGGTAGCCGCGGAGCCGCTCGTGAGCGGTGTGGATGCCGGGCCGGTCGCCGATGAAGCCGATGCGCCTGTGACCGTGCGCGATCAGATGGGAGACGCCGTCCCGGGCGCCCGCGAAGCTGTCGGCGAGGACCAGGTCGGCGTCGATGTGCCCCGGCGGCCGGTCGACGAACACGGTGGCCACCCCCGCGGCTATCTCCGGCTCCAGGTACCGGTGGTCGTCGCTGGCCGGAACGATGACGAGGCCGTCCACGCGGCGGGCGCACAGCGCGAGGACCAACTCCTGCTCCCGGCCGGGGTCTTCGGCGCTCGAGCCGTTGATCAGCAGTGCGCCGTGCGCGCGGGCGACCTCCTCGACGGCGCGGCTGAGCGGCGCGTAGAAGGGGTCGGCGAGATCCTCGAGCACCAGCCCGATGCTGGCCGTGCGGCCCTTGCGGAGGATGCGGGCGCTGTCGTTGCGCCGGAAGCCGAGGGCGCTGATCGATTCCTGCACGCGGCGTTCGGTGTCGGGGGAGACCCCCGCCTCCCCGTTGACCACCCGGGAGACGGTCTTGAGGCCGACTCCCGCCCGGGCGGCGACATCCTTCATGGTGGGCCGGTTCCCGTAGCGGCGCTCGGGGGTACGGGCTGAGGCGGAGCGTGCGGTCTCGGGCACGGGCGTCGGTTCCCTCTCAGGGGGCGTTGCAAGGGCAGCGAGCAGCATAGCCCGCCCGCACACAGTCTGGACAACGTTGTCACCAGCGTCCAGACTGGGCTTCTGACCGTTCCCGGCCGGGGACGGGTCGCTCGTCCCGTCCTCAGGAGAACATCACCCATGCACACGGACCTCGTGGTCGCGCTCGACATCGGCGGCACCAAGATCGCGGGTGCTCTGGTGGACCGTGGCGGTGACCTGGTCGTACGGGCACAGCGCCCCACGCCTCAGTGTGCGCACGGGGATCAGGTCATGGGTGCTCTCGGCGAGGTACTGGACGAGCTGGCGGCCTCCCCGTCCTGGCCGGGCGCGGGCGCCGTGGGCATCGGCAGCGCGGGCCCCGTGGACGCCAAGGCGGGTACCGTCTCTCCGGTCAACATCCCCGGGTGGCGCGAGTATCCACTGGTCGAGGGCGTGCGCAAGCGCACGGACGGGCTGCCCGTCACACTCGTCGGCGACGGCGTGGCCATGGCGGCGGCGGAACACTGGCAGGGCGCCGCGCGGGGACGTACCGGCGCGCTGTGCATGGTGGTCTCGACCGGCGTCGGCGGTGGCCTCGTCCTCGGCGGGGAACTGCACCCGGGCCCCAGCGGCAACGCCGGTCACATCGGCCACATCAGCGTCGACCTGGACGGTGACAGCTGCCCGTGCGGTGGCCGCGGCTGCGTCGAACGCATCGCCAGCGGCCCCTGGAGAAGTAGCGCTGTGCGGCGGCTTCGATCCCGTACGCCTGCTGCCCGAAGAAGG
>NZ_JACBXA010000037.1 GCF_013870515.1 Streptomyces albidus (ex Kaewkla and Franco 2022)
CCTTGGCGGGACGGACGGCACGGGCCATGGCAGCACGGGTGGCAGAGGACGCGGACGCCGCGACGGACGCGGCGGACGATGCGGAAAGGCAGCGGCATGACCAGCACGGCCGACGGCCCCGGCGCCGTCACAGCAACTCCCGCCCAAGGCACCGCGCTGTCCTCCGAGCCCGCCGACGGGGACGCCGTCACGCAGGGAATCGGGGCCTCCCTTCCGTCCGCCGACGCCCCCGCCAAGGCGGAGGGCACCTTCCCCTACGCCGCAGACCTGTGGGCCGAGGGCCTGCTGTGGGCGGCCGTCCTGCGTTCCCCGCACCCCCACGCCCGTATCGCCTCGATCGATACCGAGCAGGCGGCCTCGCTCCCCGGCGTGCACGCCGTCGTCACGCACGAGGACGTGCCGGGCGACGCCGGTCACGGACGCAGGGTCGCCGACCAGCCTGCCTTCGCGCGTGACCTCGTGCGCTACTACGGCGAGCCCGTGGCCGCCGTCGCCGCGGACCACCCGGACACGGCCCGGCTGGCCGCCGCCGCCATCGCCGTCGAGTACGAGCCACTCGAAGCGGTGACCGATCCCGAGAAGTCCTTCGAGGCCGAACCCCTGCACCCCGACGGCAACTTGATCCGTCACATCCCCTTGCGCTTCGGCGACCCCGACATCACCGGCGACGTCGTCGTCGAAGGGCTCTACCGCATCGGCCGCCAGGACCCGGCACCCATCGGCGCCGAGGCCGGGCTCGCCGTTCCGCGGCCCGACGGCGGCGTCGAGATCTACACCGCCTCCACCGACCCGCACACCGACCGCGACCTGGCCGCCGCCTGCTTCGGGCTGCCGCCCGAGCAGGTCAAGGTCATCGTGACGGGAGTGCCGGGCGCCATGGGGGACCGCGAGGACACAGGACTGCAGGTCCCGCTGGGCCTGTTGGCGATGAAGACCGGCAGCCCGGTGAAGATCGCGGCGACCCGCGAGGAGTCCTTCCTCGGCCACGCCCACCGTCACCCCACCCTCCTGCGCTACCGCCATCATGCGGACAGCGAGGGGCGGTTGATCAAGGTCGAGGCGCAGATCCTGCTCGACGCGGGCGCGTACGCCGACACCACCGCCGACGCCCTCGCGGCAGCCGTCTCCTTCGCCGCCGGCCCCTACGTCGTGCCGCACGCCTCGATCGACGGCTGGGCCGTGCGTACGAACAACCCGCCGTCCGGGCACGTCCGCGGCGAGGGCGCGATGCAGGTGTGCACCGCCTACGAGGGCCAAATGGACAAGCTGGCCGCCCAGTTGCGCATGGACCCCGCCGAACTGCGGATGCGCAACGCGCTGGCCACCGGCGACCTGCTGCCCACCGGACAGACCGTCACCTGCCCGGCCCCCGTGGCCGAACTGCTCACCGCTGTACGGGAATCGCCTCTGCCGGCGCTGCCCAAGGACAGTCCCGAGCGCGACTGGCTGTTGCCCGGGGGCCCCGAAGGCGCGGGCGAGCCGGGCGCGGTGCGCCGCGGTGTCGGCTACGCGCTCGGCATGGTCCACATGCTCGGCGCGGAGGGCGCCGACGAGGTCTCCACGGCCACGGTGAAGGTCAACGGGCCGGTGGCGACGGTGATGTGCGCCGCGGTCGAGACCGGTCAGGGCTTCACGACGCTCGCCCGCCAGATCGTGCAGGAGACCCTCGGCATCGACGAGGTGTACGTCGCCTCCGTCGACACCGACCAGCCTCCTGCGGGCGCGGGCGCGCACAGCAGGCACACGTGGGTCTCCGGCGGCGCGGTCGAGCGGGCGGCGAAGATGGTCCGCACACAGCTTCTGCAGCCGCTGGCGGCGAAGTTCGGGATGTCGACGGAGCTGCTCACCATCGCCGACGGGAAGATCACCTCCTACGACGGGGTGCTCTCGACGACCGTCGTGGAGGCGCTGGAGGGCAAGGAGTTGTGGGCCACGGCCCAGTGCCGGCCCCACCCCACGGAGCCGCTGGACGAGACGGGGCAGGGCGACGCCTTCGTGGGGCTCGCCTTCGCCGCCGTACGGGCCGTCGTCGACGTCGACATCGAGCTCGGATCGGTGCGGGTCGTCGAGATGGCCATCGCGCAGGACGTCGGGCGGGTGCTGAACCCGCGTCAGCTGCACGCCCGCATCGAGGCAGGCGTCACCCAGGGCGTGGGCGCGGCCCTGACCGAGCACCTTCGCATCGCGCGCGGCGTCGTGCGCCGACCGGATTTCACCGGCTACGCGCTGCCGACGGCGCTGGACACCCCGGACATCCGCATCGTCAAGCTCATCGAAGAGCAGGACGTGGTGGCGCCGTTCGGTGCGAAGGCCGCGTCCGCTGTGCCGGTGGTCACATCGCCGGCGGCGGTGGCGGCGGCCGTACGGGCGGCGACGGGGCGGCCGATCAACCGGCTGCCGATCAGGCCGCAGGCCGCCGTCGGGGCGTAACCCGATCAACTGGACTTGCGCACGCGCTGATTGACGACGCGTTCACCAGTCGTCCTGCTGAACTCCCGTCCCGTAGCGGAATATCCGCGCCCTCGCCTGCCCGCCAACTGTCGGATACTGACAGGATTCACGACCCCCACACACCGGCGACATCGAGGCGAAACCGGCCACCCGACCTGTTGTTTCGGTCCGATAGCGGCTGGCAGGGGCCCATGGCAGGGTGTCGGACCGGGTCACTAGTCTGTGTGGTCTAAATGCGTGTGGTTGTTGGCAGAAATCGCATACGGGGACGGGTGGATCACATGGGCGTGCCGAACGACGAGGCGGGGAGGGCGGCAGCCCTACAGGGCATCTCGCCCGGTACGGCCGGGGCGATTCGGACCGAACTCGAGTCGCTGCGCGAGTTCAAGAGCCGGGTGGACCGGCAGTTGGGCGAGCTTCGGGAGAGCGAGGCCGAGCCCAGCCGAATGGGCGAGGACCGCGTGGACGCCGGCACGCTCGGCTCGAACTTCGCGGAGGCCACCGGCCTTTACCGCGTCTACGACCAGGTCCACGACCAGTTGACGACGCTTTCACGCCTCCTCTCCAGCCAGATCGACGGGCTGAGCATCGCCGTCGACGGGGCCCACAAGGGCTACCAGGGGACGGACGATGAGGTGGCCCGCCGCATGTGGGCGATCCAGGCGGACCTGCAGAAGCACTACGACCCGAAGCGGGACCCGTACGCGGACGACAAGGGTCACGAGGGCGGCAAGGGCGACGGCGGGGGTCAGCAGGAGATGCCCGGCGACGACAAGACGGACCTGTGACCCCGGTGAGAGGTCGACACGGCGAAGGACGAGAGGGGAGCGCGGGGAGCCATGGCTAACTCGGACGACAGTGGTGGCGGTTCGATCTTCAGCCCGGCGCGGATCATCCAGAACCTGTTCGTGGAGACGGACTTCGAGTCCCAGGCCCACACCGACATGGAGGGGATGATCGCGGCCGCCGACCCGGAGAAGACACAGCGCCTGGGCGAGAAGCTCGTCGCCGCGGCGTCGGTGATCGAGGACATCGGGATGGAGCTCAAGGGCCGTAAGGACAAGGTCGACTGGGAGGGGGAGGGCGCCGACTCCTTCCGTACCTGGGTGACTCAGATGTCCAGCGCCACCTTGCGTCTCGCGGAGATGAGCAAGGGCGCAGGCGACTGGATGCAGACGTCCGCTCAGACGCTGCGCGAGGTCAAGAAGGACATGCCGAAGTACTCGGAGTCCTCGAAGGCGACCCTCGACCAATACCTGGGCCACAACCCCGGCGGCCTCCTGACCCTGGGCAGCCGCCAGCCCGACTCGCCGAGCAGTAGCAGCGTGCTGGCCGGCCCGTCGCAGGGCCAGGCGTACGACGCCAGCCAGAAGCTCGCCGACGACCACGGCGAAGCGGTGCGCCAGATGCGGAAGTTGGCGCAGTCTTACTCGATGTCCTCGATGGCGATCGGCGGGACGGAGGCACCGACGTTTCCGCCGATGCCGAAGGACTTGATGCCGCCGAAGCCGCCCCAAAGCGTCCATTCGAGCGAATCCATCGGTGGCTCAGGAGCCGATGCGACTCCGGCAGCATCAGTTGGGGCGGCGTCCTCGACTTCAGGATCGGTGGCAGCCGCCTCGACAGGGCAGGTCGACCGGCAAGTGGGCACCGAGATCGCCGGTGGCGTTGCCATGCCGGAGGCTCCCGCAGCCCCGACAGGTCCGGCCAATCCTGCGCTGAACGGGCCAACAGGTCCGTCCAACCCCGGGCCCGTTCTCGGTGCACCGCCGGTGGCTCCTGTAACCAACCCGGGAATGGGCCGAGTTGCTGGTTCCGGGCCCGGAACGTTCAACGGCAAGGCGATGCCCGGAAACGGGATGGGCCGCATGCCCGGGGTGCCTGGACAGAGCGGCACCGGGAATCCGCGAGCCTTTGGACGCATGCCGGGTGACCACGGAAACGGCATCTACGGAGGACGCCCCGGCACGCCCGCCAACGCTCAGGCGCCCCGTGGCCTCGCCCGTGGCAATGTCATCGGTGCTGAGGCGGCAGCTCACGGTCAGCAGAACAGGGGCCCGATGGCAGGTCGGCCAGGCATGGGCATGGGCCCCGGTGGTGCCAGTCAGCAGGGCATCGTCGGTGGCCGTTCGCTCGCCTCGCGGCCGGGCGGCATAGTCGGCAGCTCACAGTTGCGTCCCGGGATGCCGGCTGGGCAGCCCTTCACACAAGGTGGCGCGGGTCTCGCCCGAGGGGCGTCGAATACGGGTGCCAACGCGGCCTCTGCGCACGGCTCCAACGCCGGTCGTGGCCTCGTCGGTGGAGCACAGGCCGGGCGCCCCGGCGAGACGCGCGAAGACAACGGCCAGCGGCCCGACTACCTCGTCGAAGACGAAGAGACCTGGTCGCAGAAGAACCAGCGGATTGCTCCGCCGGTCATCGAGTGACGGCGACGGAAGAGAGCCAGGGGAACTACATGGCACGCACGGAACTGCGGGCAGTGCAGCTGAAGAAACTTGTGGTCGGAGCCGTCAGCGTTCTGCTCGTTGGGTCCGCCGCAGCCCCTGCGTACGCGGAGAGTGTGCGCTCCCAGCAGTGGCATCTGGACGCCATGCAGGCGGATGAGATGTGGAAGGTGAGCAGGGGCGAGGGGGTCACGGTTGCAGTGATCGACTCCGGAGTCGACAGCTCACTGCCTGACCTGGAGGGGCAAGTCCTTAAGGGGAAGGACTTCGCACCGGACAGGCGAGGCGATGCCCACGTCGATTACGGCAATCACGGTACGAGCATGGCCACTCTCATAGCAGCAACCGGCAAGGCTGGCGCCGAAAAGGGATCGTACGGATTGGCACCGGCATCCAAGATCCTTCCCCTTCGGGTGGATGAGGACAGAAAGGCCGGAAACCAGGCCGAGGTTGAAGCGTCTTTCGGTAAGCGTATCGGTCCGGCTATTCGCTTTGCCGCAGACTCTGAGGCAAAGATCATCAACATCTCCCTTGCCTCAGAGGGAAACCCACCGGAACTCAAGTCGGCTGTCAACTACGCTCTGAAAAAGGGCAAGCTGATCTTCGCCGGCGTGGGCAACGACGGGGAAAAGGGCAACCCCGTGATGTACCCGGCAGCTACACCCGGCGTGATCGGCGTGAGTGCCGTCAATAAGAAGGTCGCAGCGACGGATGAATCCGAGCACGGCCCACAAGTAGATCTTGCGGCTCCCGGCGACGAGATGGTGGCGGCCTGCACTGGAGGCACAAAGCTCTGCAAGAGCCACGGCACCAGCGATGCCACAGCCCTGGCCTCCGCCTCCGCTGCTCTCATCTGGTCGAAGCACCCGAACTGGACGGCGAACCAGGTCACTCGGGTTCTCGTGAACACAGCTGGCAAGCCCGAGAGCGGAAAGAAGCGCTCTGACTTCATCGGCTACGGCGCTGTCCGACCCCGCATTGCCCTCAAGAACCCCGGTGACCCGGGCGACCCGAAGACGAACCCGCTCCCGGGCCCGTACAACGAGGCCGATGCGAAGAAGAAGGCGGACGCTCAGGACAAGGGCGACTTCGTGGCCCCGGCCGACGACGGCACCTCAACCGGCGCGTACATCGGCTACGGCCTGGCCGCCGCCGCGGTTCTCGGCGCAGCCGTGGCCACGCCTCTGATCATCCGTCGCCGACGCGCAGCCGTCCCGACGGTGACGCGCGGCTACCCGCAGCCACCTGCGCAGACGTGGCCCAACACGCCTCCGCCGCCGCAGCACCACCCCAACGACCAACGACAGTACTGACATAGTTCCGGGGGGACACATGTCGTTCGAGCAAGAGTGGGCCCAGCACAAGGCTGCAGCTGCCGAAAGACAGACCACTCATATGCAGCTCAATCAGCTTGCGCCCAGCCCAGGCGGCTTTGAAGGAAATCTCTCAGTCAACCAGAAGGATCTCGCGGCTGTCGGTGACCAGGCCTACAAGCTGTATCAGCGCTTGGACAAGGACGGCGATCACGCTAAGACGTCGAGCGAGAAGGCCTCGAAAGTGCTGAAGTCTCGCTTCGCGGTGGGCGACGCGCTAGGTGATGTGGCCGACAAGTGGAGCAGCCAGGTCAACACGCTGCTCCAGTCGTGCGCACACATTTCCAACCACCTGGACTACACGCAGAAGGCGCACGCCGGCGATGAGGTCTACATCGCAACGACCTTCAGCGTCACCGAACTAAGCGGTGGCTTCGATGAGGGGACGCAGCGAAAGTGAACCTGAGCGACTTGCGTTTCGCGGACTTCTCCTCCCTCGGCGAGGCCGTCACAGACTGGGCCCAGATGGTCAAGAAGCTGAAGCAACTCGCGGATGACGCGAGCGAACAGCTCAAGGGCAAGGCGGATAAGGCAAATTGGGCCGGCGCGAACGCGACCGTAACCCGGGATTTCATCACCAAGACCTCGCGTGAGTTCAAGGACGCGCACAGCGAGGCCGAGTCGATCTACAACATCCTCAACGACACCAAGACCGAACTCGAGGGCTACAAGAAGCAACTCAACGAACGGATCGACCGGGGGATCAAGGAACACAACCTGACTGTCACCGAGACAGGCGACTCGTTCACCGTCACCATGAACGTGCACCCCGACCGTTCCTCCAACCCAGGCTCCCTCCCCGACCACAACCAGACCGATGCCGATGCCCTGCGCGACGACATCGAGAGGATCCTCAAGAACGCCACCACCAGTGACACGACTGCGGCAGACGCGCTGCGCTCCATCGTGAAGTCCACCCCGTACGGCTTCGCGGACGTGTCGTACAAGGACCGCGATTCAGCGGCCACGGCACTGAAGGAGGCCGAGAAGCTGGCGGCACTCGCCAAGAACCCCAAGGACTTGTCGAAGGAGGAGTTCGACGAGCTCAACCGGGGGATGGCGAAATACAAGGGCGACGACCTGTTCGCTGAGCGGTTTGCTACCAAGCTTGGCCCAAAGGGCACGCTTGAGCTCTGGGCAAGTGTCAACGATATTCGCGACTCCAGTGATTTGATGCGTGAGCGCAGGGGTCAGTACGAGGATATGCAAAAGAACCTCAGTCTGACCCTAGCCAACGCCACCCAGTCCGACAGTCCGGCAATGCGGACCTGGGAACGCGACATGGTGAATCTGGGAGATAGTCAAATCCAGACGGGTCGTAGTCAAACCCACGGTTTCACAATCATGAGCAGTCTGATGAGGCACGGGGACTACGACGACAAGTTCCTGAACGACTATGGCAGCAAGCTCATGGCCACCGAGAAGAAGATGACCAACAGCGGCACCGCTGCCGAGTCTGCTTGGAATAACCCATCAGCCCTTCACCTCAATTACACGGGTACAGACACAGGCCGCGACCCAATGACCGGCTACATGGAGGCGCTAGGCAACAGCCCCGAGGCGGCAACGAAATTCTTCAGCGACGATTACGGTGACTTGAAGAGCGACGACCACGAGAAGACTCTGAGCAACTTCGATTACCTCTTCGAAGAACGTGAGTGGCCGAATGACGTCAACTCCAAAATGGAGGACAGCGTTGCAGGTCGCAATTCAATGGGGCATGCACTGGAGGCGGCAACCACCGGGCACCCCGCTGGAGAGAAAGCAACAGCTGACCTACCGCCCCATAATAGGGAGCAGGCGCAACTCTATGAAAACATTGTTGAATCCGTGTCGGAAGACACTAAGCGCCTGACGGATCATGGCTACTTGTCGGATAGTTTCGGACGCATCACGGCTGAATATATGCCAGATGTTAGTCGATCCATGTCAGACGCTACTCTCGGAAACACCGACAAACTGTTTCCGATTGCTGGTGCGGAAGCTAAAATGGATCATCAGGATCTTACTCGGTTCCTGGTTTCAGTTGGACAGAATCCAGAAGGGTACAGTGCAATCTATGCAGGACAGCAGAGCTACACCGCGAACCTGATGGACTATCAGTTGAACCCCGATGTTCCCGAAAGCCAGCGATACCCTGGATCACCAGAAGATGCGATCAGGGAAATCTCGGCAAGGTCAGGGGAAATTGGTGGAACCCTAGCTGTCGGCCGACAAGAGGCGGTCTTGGGGGAGGCGGAGGTCGACGACAAGGCCTTCAAGGATGCACTGTCTCAAGGTAAGAATATTGCTTCAGGCGTCATTGGTACCGGCATCGGGGTGGGTGCGACGTTCATTGCAAGCCCTGTGGGAGGGGCGGTAGCTGGTGGGGCAGCTGGGACGGTGTCAAGTGTGTTGTTGGAAGAGATTTTTGGAGGGGAATCCAGCGCTAAGGGTGATGCGATGATTCCTGCTGGTAGAGAGTACGAAAATAGCTACGACGCGAATATCCTTGCACATCAGCGTGCTGCAGAACTCGCTGCCGGTGCACACGATATTCCGCATAAGGGATCAGCGGCTGACTGGGCGCGTTGGGGCAGCGAGGTGGGGTTCAACTCTGCATCGACGCATGTGCGTCGAATGGCAGGAGATCTGGAGACGGATGTTTAGCTATTTCTCGAACGGTGAGGTGGATGACTCGCGAGTGGGGAAGCGCAGCATTTTCCCGAGTTGCCAATGGGCTGTGCGTGGTGGGGTGGCGGCCCTTTGCGCGGTCGCTGTGCTGACTAGTTGCGGTGGAGGCGAAGAGAGAGGCTATTCTCTGCCGAAATCTCTGTGCGGTGTTCGCGTGGACCCTAAAATAATCGAACCGTTTCTGCCTCCGGGTGAACAAATCGAGGTGCGTCCCGTCTCCATCGCGGATGGGATCGACCGGTGCAAGTTGGCGGTGGATGGCCGGGAAGTGTTTGAGGTAAGTCAACAATGGTGGAGCAAGGGCACGTCACCAGAGAAGGTAGCTGACCTAAATCCCGCGATGAGGTCTGACATTAAGGACGGTCCAGGCGGCGCGTTGTATACAAGTTCTGGTGCTGTGGCTCGTGTGAGTTGTGCGAAACCGCGTAAAGTCAATGACGACTTGTTCGCAGAAGCTCAGGTGCGAGATCATGGAAAGCCAGATGGTGCAGGAATCTTGAAGTTCATTGGCGTCTATCGGAAAGCAGTTTCCAGATTGGCCCAGTGTGCAGGGTAGATAAGACAGTTGCGCATGCGGCGGATCGCCAGATCTATTGATGCAAGGCAGGGGAGAATTCGAGGTCAGAGATTCAAGCCAATATCAGATGAATATGAGCGGGCGTATAGATCACACATGCTGGCCTGGTCATCAGTGATGACTCAGCCTGCTACGCCTGGCGGCACTGGCCTAACGGGACGACACATTCAAGACCGGCGCTTTCAGGACTCTTGGCGGTGCGAGGAGTTGAGGCCGTCGGCGCCGAACAGGGCCACGGTCTCCCCGAGTTGAGAGTGCTGAGGCTTGGGCAGCTCGTCCGGGCTGAACCAGGCGAGGGCGTCGAACTTGTGCGGCTCGGCGATCGTCACGTCGGCCGGGTTCACTTCGACGGCGAAGACCACCGCCACCCAGTGCGAGACGACGGGGTTGCCGCGCAAGATGTTGCGGACGCCGATCGTGTTGATGGTGAGCGGAGTCGCGTTGTACTCCTCCCGGACCTCCCGAGTGACCGCTTCTTCGAACGTCTCGCCGTGTTCCAGGGCGCCGGCTCCGGTGTCCCACGTCCCCGGCTCGTCCCTCGCGTCCGTACTGCGGCGGGCCAGGAGGTGCGTCCTGTCGCGTCATGACAGACGAAGACGCACGAGACCGCAGGTGACGGCTACGGTGGCTGTGGCTGTGGCTGCGGCTGCATCTTCAGAAGTGCTCCGTCAGTTCACCGAACGCGCGCAGGTGCAGGACGCCTTCGTCCGCGAGGTCGAGTTCACCGTGTTCCAGGACCCACGTGTGGGCGTTGGGTATGAAGACGGCGTTCATCCCGGCCTGCCGCGCGGGGCGGATGTCGGACTTCGGTGAGTTGCCGATCATCCAGCTCGTCGCGGGCGTGAGTGCGTGGGTGTCGATGAAGCGGCGGTACGTCTCGTCGTTCTTCTCCCTGACGATGCCGATCGCCCGGAAGTGGTGGGCCAGTTGGGAGGCATCGATCTTCCGCTGCTGCTCCTCCGGGTCGCCCTTGGTGAGCAGGAGCAGCTCATGGCGGTCGCCGAGCGCCGCGAGGGTCTCGGCGACTCCCGGGATCAGCTCGACCTCGTGATCGATGAGCGCTGTGGCCAACTCCCGGATCTCGCCGTGCTCTTGAGCTGTGGCCGGCCTCCTCCGCAGTCGCTCGACGCAGTCGGCGAGGCTGCGCAGCAGCGACTTGGTGCCGTACCCATGGGTGACGGAGTTCGCCGCCTCGATGTCGTTGAGCACCGCACGCAGTTGGAGCTTGTCCAGGGTCGGGTGCTTGAGCCAGTCGAGGAAGTCCTCGATGACGCGCTCGAAGAGAACGTTGTTCTCCCACAGGGTGTCGTCCGCGTCGAAGACCAGTACCTGGCGGTTGTGCCGCACCGTGGAGCCTCCCCGAGCCCGTACTTGCCGTCCCTGCCTGTCGTGAGGGCGGCCTTGGACTGTAGCCACGGAGCCTCGTCGGCTACCAGGGGTTTTCAGCGAGGCCCGGTGGCCGCGAGGCGTGGCGCGGGCGGGCGGTCCATCAGGGCGGGCCGGATGCTGCGCATCGGGCCCGCGTCCCCGAACCGGAGTGGCAGGGGCGGCCGGGATGACAGATGTCATCGCCGTGTCCGCGTACGTACGGCTTCCAACTGTTACGGGTTCTCTGCAGTCCGTCCGGTGAGGTGCCCACCCCAGTCATCCCTTGCTATTTTTCTTCGATCCGGAATCGTTGGCGCTCTTGGCGCGCACGGGGGAGACCGAGCGGGATGTCGTTCAAAGAGGAATGGGCCCAGCACAAGGCTGCGGCCGCAGAAAAGTCCGTGGGCATGCAGCTCAACCGGCTCGACGCGGGCGGCGGGGGTGGCACTCCCTCCGGCGACCTGAAGGTCAACCAGACGGACCTCGCTGCCGTCGGCGACAACGCGTACAAGCTGTACCAGCGGCTGGACAAGGACGGCGATCACGCCAAGGCGGCGAGTGAGAAGGCCGGGGGCGCGCTGAAGGCGGACTTCGCGCTGGGCGGGGCCCTGACCGAGGTCGCGGACAAGTGGAACGGCCAGGTCAACACGCTGCTCCAGTCCTGCGCGCACATCTCCAACCACCTGGACTACACGCAGAAGGCGCATGCCGGCGACGAGATCTACATCGCCACCAGCTTCAGTGTCACCGAGCTCAGTGACGGCTTCGACGAGAGGACACAGCGATGAAGCTCAGCGCGCTGCGCTTCGCCGACTTCTCCTCCCTCGGCGAGGCCGCCACCAACTGGTCCGAGATGGTCACGAAGCTGAAGTCGCTCTCCGACGATGCGAACGATCAGCTCAAGGGCAAGGCGGACAAGGCCAATTGGGCCGGTACGAACGCGACCGTGACCCGGGACTTCATCACGAAGACCTCCTCGGAGTTCAAGGACGCCCACAGCCAGGCCCAGTCCATATACAACATCCTCAACGACGCCAAGACCGAGCTCGAGGGCTACAAGAAGAGCCTCAACGAGCGGATCGACAGGGGGATCCGGGAGCACAACCTGACCGTGACGGACAACGGGGACTCCTTCACCGTCACGATGAACGTGCACCCTGACCGTTCCTCGAACCCCAGCTCTCTCCCCGAGAACAGCCAGGCGGACGTCGACGCCCTGCGCGACGACATCCAGACGATCCTCACCAACGCCACCACCAGCGACACGACCGCCGCGGACGCGTTGAAGGCCATCGTGAACGCCCAGGCGTACGGCTTCGCCAACGTCTCGTACGCGGACCGCGATTCGGCGGCCACCGCGCTGCGCGAGGCCGAGAAGATGGCGGCCCTCGCCAAGGATCCCAAGGACTTGTCGAAGGAAGAGTTCGACGAGCTCAACGCGGGCCTGGCCAAGTACCACAACGACGATCTCTTCTCCGAGCGCTTCGCCACGCAGCTGGGCGCCGAGGGCACGCTCAAGTTCTGGGCCACCATCAACGACCCCCGCGACGGGGGCGAGTTGGGCCAGGACCGGGTGGACAAGTACGGCGAGCTGCAGACCAACCTCAGCCTCACCCTGGCCAACGCCACCCAGTCCGACAGCCCGGCCATGCGTACGTGGGAGCGCGACATGGTGGCCATGGGCGACAAGACGATCGAGACGGGCACCGCCCAGACGCGCGGCTTCCCGATCATGAGCAGCCTCATGCGGAGCGGCGACTTCGACGACAAGTTCCTCACGGACTACGGCAACAAGCTGATGGAGACCGAGAGGAAGATCACCAACAGCACGGACATGGCGGACATCGCCTGGCACGACCCGATGGGGCTGTACCTCAACCGCACCGGCTCGGACACCGGCGCGGACCCCATGACCGGCTACATGAAGGCGCTGGGCAACAGCCCCGACGCGGCCACCGACTTCTTCAACGCCGACTACGGCGACCTGAAGAGCGACGAGGACGAGAAGAACCTCACCAACTTCGACTACCTCTTCGAAGAGCGCGAGTGGGTGCCCGACACCAACTCGGACATGGACGAGAGCGACGAGGGCCGCAACGCCATGGCGCACGCGCTGGAGGCGGCGACCACGGGTCATCCGGCGGGTGAGAGCCCGAAGTTGGAGAACCTGGAGCACAACCAGGGTCAGGCGGACCTGTATTCGCGACTGGTCGGGTCGGTCTCCGAGGACCGGGACCGGCTCCTGGACCACCGGAGCATGGCAGACAGTTTCGGCAGGATGTCCGCGGAGTACATGCCCGACATCCACCGTGCTCTGGACCCCACGCAGCAGAACGAGGCCGGTCTGTACCCGATCTCCGGCGCCACCGCGGAGATGACGCAGGGCGACGTGACCCGCTTCCTGCACACCGTGGGCCGCAGCCCCGAGGGGTACGCCGCCATCAACATCGGCGAGCACAACTACACGGCCGCCCTCATGCAGCACCACTTCCAGAACCCCGACTCGTACATCAACGACCCGAACTTCTCCCAGGCCGACAACCTGGACGCGACCATCGGGAAGGTCTCGGAGCGGGCCGGAGAGATCCAGGGCATCATCGGCGCCGGCCGTGCCTTCGAGGCCGAGGCGGACGGCGGTGCGAAGGACGCCGAGTTCAACGGGGCGCTGGACAGCGCCAAGAACTGGGGCAGCGGACTCGTCGGCGTGGGTGTCGGTGTCGCCACGGCCCCCTTCACAGGGCCCGGCGGAATCGTCGCCGGCGGTATCGCGACCACCGGTGCGGACGCCATTCTCGACGCCATCTTCGGAGGCATGGAGAAGGACAGCGCGGGCGAGATCATCTACCGCAACGGCGAGGAGTGGGGCAAGACCGAGGATTCGACGTACACGCTGGTGGAGAGGTCCGCGCAGAACGCCAGTGAGGCGAGCGGCAACCCGTCCCCGCACATCGTCTCCACCGCCTCGGGGAGCGCGGAGAGCGGCTTCAACAACGCCGCCACCGATGTCAGCAAGTACGTCGACGGCGAAGGCATTCCAGGCGAGTTGGACACGGAGGACTGACGTGGCGGGCAAGCCGCTCAAGACCGGCATGGTGGGCGGTGTGCTCGCTCTGGTCGTGGCGCTGCTCTACAGCGGCATCGGGTACTTCACCGGTGCCGTGCCGTTTCCCGTCCAGAAGCGCGGGGAGATCACCGCGGACGAGGCGTGCCGGTCGTTCGGTGACGGGAAGCGGGCGGCAGCTCAGCTGGAGAAGGTCCTGCCCTCGCGCGGGGAGTACGGGGCGCGGGGCAGCACCCCGCCCCGCGCGAGCGACCAGGACAGCTGGGAGGCCAGCTGCTTCATCTCCGGTGACGGCGACCGACTGCTGTACGCGAGCAGCGAGTTGGCCGCGTACGGGTCGGCCGAGAGCTGGCTGGAGGCCCCGTCGCGCGACCACGTCGGTGAGGGCGGGAAGAGCCACACCTTCCAGGCGGGCGAGGCGGCAGTGGTGACGGAGCGCACCGCCGAGGTGCTGGTCCCGTGCGTGCCGGAAGGCGAGATGCCGGGCGGCGCGTACCAGCTCGGCGTCGTGGTGCACGCGCAGAAGCCGCTGGAGGGGAGCGCGGAGGAGAACCGCCGCGCGCTGGCGACGCTCGCGCTGGAGACCGCGCGGTACACGCACGGCGAGGCGGAGTGCACCCAGCCCTCCAAGGTCCCCGCGAAGGTCACCGGGCTGAGCTGAGCGCGGGTGCGTCACCCGGCTTGTGCACCGAAGCTGAAGTACGTGCCGGGGCACGCGAGTTCGCATCCCCCGGCCGCCTGCCTCAGTCGTGCAGGAAGTCCCGCAGCAGGCGGGTCAGCGAGCCGGGGGCGTCGATCCACGGGTAGTGGCCCACGCCCTTGAGCGTGTGCAGGCGTGCGTTCGGGAACGACTCGGCGACCGCCTCACCCGCGCGCATGCCCGTCACCGCGTCCAGGTCGCCCGTGACGACGAGCACCGGGGCCTCGACGTTGCGCAGCGCCTCGAGGATGGACAGGCGGGCCGGTTCGTCGATGCCCTGCCAGAAGCCCGCGCGGGGCACGGGGTTGAGCTGGTCGCGCTCGATGGCGGCGTGGGCGCGTTGAGGGGTGTCCCAGCGTCCGTACGCCATGGGAGCGGCGCGCAGCAGCAGTTCACGGATCTCGGTGAAGTCGGTTGCCTCTTCGAGGAGTTGGACGGCTTCGTACGCGTCCTCCCACCATTCCCCTTCCTCCGCCCGTGCCTCGAAGATCTCGCGTGCGTCGTCGGGGAGTTCGCCCTGGAGCCGCGAGCCCGGGTTCAGCAGAACGAGATGGCTGAGGCGGCCGGGGTGGGCGGCGGCGTAGGTCTGCGCGGTGGCCGCCGCCGCGTCGTGGGCGAGGAGCGCGAAGTTGTCGAGGTCCAGGTGGGTGCGGAGCGCTTCGACGTCCTCCGCGAGGGAGGGGAAGGCGTACTCGCCCGGGTCGGATGCGGCAGGGGACTCACCGGTGCCGCGGGAGTCGGGGAGGATCAGGCGCCGGTACGCGCTGAGCCCTCCGAGATCGCCGAGGTACGCGGCGTCGCGGGCCGGGCCCCCGGCGAGGCAGACCAGGGGTGGCCGGTCCCAGCCCGTGGATTCGTCGCCGAGGACGCGGTAGCTGAGCTCGGCCCCGTCGAAGGAGGAGAAGTGCCGCATACCCATCAGCGTGCCCGAAGAACGGGCGAACCATCGGCACCGTCCCGTCCGACATCAGTGGCAGCTGTCCGGCGGGGGTCCGGCACGTCGAGCTGAGTAGGCGCAGTGCGGGCTCCGAGGGCGGCCCGACGGGAGGATCACGGTTCGTCCGGGCGCGCCGCGCGGCCCTAGGGCGAAAGAACGACCCCGATCAGCAACTCCCGACAGGTGCCGATGTCAGCGGTGACCCATACCGTGCCCGTATGAGTGCGTACGCGGACGGGGCGGGAGAGCTTGGAGAGTCCGGGGAGGAGGCCGGAGGCCGCCCCGGCGTGACGAGCGGCGCCGTCGGCGTGGACGGCGTCGGAGAGCTGTCCGTCGGAAGCGTGACGTATCCCGCCGCGGACGCTGCGCCCTCGCCCCCCGCCCCTCCCGGCCCGCCTGAGCCGCGGTCCGGAGGACGGTCACGCCCGGAGACCGTCCTCAGCCGCGGCTATCGCGCGCTGACGCTGGGCATCGTCTCGGTGATCTTCCTCATCGCCTTCGAGGCGATGGCCGTGGGCACCGCGATGCCCGTCGCGGCCGACGAGCTCAACGGCGTGTCCGCCTACGCCTTCGCCTTCTCCGCCCTCTTCACCACCGCCCTCCTCGGCATGGTCGTCTCCGGCCAGTGGTGCGACCGGCGTGGGCCCTTGGCCCCGGTCGCCACCGGGATAGGGGCGTTCGCGGCGGGTCTCGTCCTGTCCGGCACGGCCGTCACCATGTGGATCTTCGTGCTGGGGCGCGCGCTTCAGGGCGTCGGCGGCGGGCTGGTCATCGTGGCGCTGTACGTCACCGTCAGCCGCGCCTATCCCGAGCGGCTGCGTCCTCCCGTCATGGCGTCGTTCGCCGCGGCGTGGGTGGTGCCCGCGGTGGTGGGGCCGCTGATCGCCGGTTCGGTCACCCAGCACCTGGGCTGGCGCTGGGTGTTCCTCGGCATTCCGGTGCTGGTGGCGGTGCCGCTGGCCGTGATGATGCCGGCGCTGCGCCGCTCAGCGTCCGGTCCGCCGCCCGGCGTGGGAGCTGCCGGGCCAGTGGACCGGCAGCGACTGAGGTTCGCGGGGGCACTGGCAGTCGGAGCGGGGCTGTTGCAGTACGCGGGGCAGGAGTTGAGCCCCTTGGCCCTCGTGCCGGCGACAGCCGGCGCAGCCCTGCTCGTACCGGCCGCGCTGCGGCTCCTGCCACCCGGGACGTATCGCGCCGCGCGTGGACTGCCCGCCGTCGTGCTGCTGCGCGGGATGGCCGCGGGCGGGTTCGTGGTGGCGGAGAGCTTCGTGCCGCTGATGCTGGTCAGCCAGCGCGGACTGTCGGTCACCATGGCCGGGTTGGCGCTGGCGGCGGGCGGCGCGACGTGGGCGCTCGGCTCGTTCACGCAGTCGCGCGCAGAGTTGGGCCCGTACAGGGAGCGGCTGGCGCAGGGCGGAATGGTGCTCGTGACGTGCGGCGTCGCGTACTCGCCCGTGGTGCTGATGCACGCGGTGCCGGTGTGGACCCTGGCCGTTGCGATGTCCGTCGCGTGCTACGGGATGGGGCTGGTCATCGGATCGACGAGCGTGCTGCTGCTCCAGCTCTCCGCGCCGGAGGAGACCGGCAAGAACTCGGCCGCGCTGCAGATGTCCGACAGCCTCTCCAACGTCGTGCTGCTCGCGGCCACGGGCGCGGCGTTCGCGTGGTGCGGGGGCGGTTCGGTGAGCGTCGGCGCGCACGGGCCGTCGTCCGGAAGCGGAGGCGGTGCGGCGGGCGGTCAGCCACTCGCCTTCGTGGCGGTGTACGCGGTCTCGGCGGTGGTGTGTGCGGGAGCGGTGGCCGTGGCGGGGCGGATGCGTGTGAAGGGCTGACCGTGCGCGGACGGACGCGAACATGGGCCGCGGGGCGCGGGATGCGGGCAGGAACGCACGGTGCGGACGCGCGCAAGGGCTGACACCGTGCGCGTCGAAGCCAACGCGCCCCCAAGGGCTGTGTGGTGGGGGGCGCCGGAAAATCGCGTGATCCCCTGGCGGGCCCCGTCGTAGGTTCGTCCGATGGAAACCCAGAGACTCCTCGACGCCGTCGCGGAGGCGTTCGCCGCGACCGGCGCCGGGACGGCGTCGTGGCCGCACCCGCATCCGGGCGGCGAGGGCCCGCTCGACGAGGAGTACGAGCGGTGCCTCGACCCCGGCAAGTACCGCATCCTCGGGGCCCGCGCGGAGGCCTGGGTGCAGGCCCTCACCGGCCTCGGCCTCGCCGACGTCGAAGAGGTCGCTGACCCCTCGCGGACGTGGCGGGACGACGAGACGGGGATGGAACTCGAGCGGGCCGTTCGACTGCGGCCCCACGAGGCCGCCGCGAGCCCGCTGCTTCTGGGCTTCGCCTCACTGGACGGCATCCCCGACGCGGTGATCCGCATCGGCGCGGGAGATCCCGCGGTGGCCGTGGGGCAGGGGCCCGCCTGTGGTTGCGACGCCTGCGACGACGGCTCGGAAAGCCTCCTGAAGGAGTTCGACGAGGACGTGCTGGCCGTCGTGACCGGCGATTTCCTGCATGTGAGCAGCCCCAACGGCACCATCTCAGCGAGCGGTTCGGGCTGGTCCGCGACCGGTGACTTCGCAGGCCGGGGAGACATCGACGCGTTGCTGAGCGAGGCGCGCGAGGGGCGTTCCCGGCATCGCGTGGTGCTGGGCGGACCGTGGTGGTGACGGCTGATCCCTAAGCGCGGATGCGGGGATGTTGCCGTGGCCCAAAACCTGCTTATGGTTCTTGCATGTTCGACTCGCGGCACATACGGACGTTCCACGAAGTGGTGCGCGCCGGCTCGTACTCGGCTGCCGCGCGGACGCTCGGCTACACCCAGCCGGCGATCACCCAGCAGATGAAGGCCCTGGAGCGGTCGGTCGGGACGCCCCTGTTCATACGGGTGGGGCGGCAGATGCGGCTCACCGAGGCGGGCGAGGCGCTGGAGCGGCATGCCGGGGAGATCCTGGGGAGCATCGCGGTCGCGCAGCAGCAGATGACGGCGATCACGCGGCTGCGCTCGGGACGCGTGAGGATGTGCGCCTTCCCGAGTGCCGCGGCCACTCTCGTACCGGAGGCGCTCGCAAGGCTGGCCGCCGAACACCCCGGTGTCCGCGTGGAGTTGCAGGAGGGCGAGCCGCCGGATTCGCTGGGCCGCGTGGCGGAGGGCGAGTGCGACATCACCCTCGCCTTCACCTATCCCGGCCTCCACGAGCAGGTGCCGGAAGGTCTGGTCGAAATCCCGTTGATGGAGGACCAGCTGACCGTGCTGCTGCCGACCGGGCATCCGATGGCCCGGCGGCGGGCCGTCAAGCTCGTGGAGCTGGCGGAGGAGCGCTGGATCGCGGGATGTCTGCGCTGCCGGGCCAACTTCCTCCACGAGTGCGCCGAGTTGGGCTTCGCGCCCGATGTCGCCTTCACCACGGACGACACCTTGGTGGTGCAGAGCCTCGTCGCCGAAGGGCTGGGCATCGCGATGATGCCCGGGCTGGTGCTCGACTTCCTCGTGCACCGGAAGGTCACCGGACGGGCCCTCGATCCTGCCTCCCGCCGGCAGGTCTCCGCGTACGTGCTGCGTGAGCACCTGGAGATCCCCGCGACCGCTCTGGTGCTGGAGGAGCTGAAGGCGGTCTCGGGCAACCGCGTGGGTTGCTAGACGCGGCCCGGTGAGCGCTCCTCCCGTCCGCCGCCGTTCCCCAACCCCGTATCCATAAGCAGTTGTTGGACAGCGCCCAAGGAACCGTCGTTGGACGTGATGGATCACTGCCGTCACGCTGCGAGCATGGCCACTTCGACGACGCATCAGACCGCGAGCGCCCGCACGGGCCGCCGGACGACCGCGCGGCTCGACGCCTTCGTCGAGGAGGTGCGCGAAGTCGTCGGCCGGGGGATGGCGCCGGACGTCACGGCCTACCTCGTCGGCGAGAAGCTGGCCCCGCATCTGGGTGTCGACGGGAGCGACGGCCTGCTCACACCGGAGCAGCACGAGGGCGACCCCGAGCGCTACCGCCAGCACCTTCTGCACGCCGAGACCGACGGAAGCTTCTCGATCGTCGGCCTGGTCTGGCTGCCCGGTCAGTGCACGTCCGTGCACGACCATGTCTCCTGGTGCGTCACGGGAGTTCACCAGGGTGAGGAGCACGAGCGGCGCTATCGGCTGCTCCCCGCGGACGCTCCCGGAGGAAGCGCGCGGCTCGTCGCGACCGAGGACGTGATCAACCCCGTCGGGGCCGTCTGCGGCTTCGCCCCGCCCGGCGACATACACAAGGTGTGGAACGGCTGCCGGGAGAAGGCCATTTCGATCCACGTCTACGGCGCGGACATCTCCCGCCTGGGCAGCAGCGTGCGCCGCGTGTACGAGCTGCCGGCGGACCGCTGATGGCGCTGCTGGGGGAGCGGCCGGCGTCGGACGACAACTCGGTGCGGGCAGGCACGCTTCCAGCCGTTTCCGCCCCCGTCGCGCCTCCCGCCTCCGCCGTACCTCCCGCCGCGCCCCCTGTCGCAAAAGCCGCGGAGCCCCGTCCCGTACGCCCGCCCGGCAAGCTCCTCGGTCTGGCGCTGGCCTCATTGGGCGTCGTCGCCGCCTCCGGTGTGCACCTGCTCGTCCCGGCCGTGCCGATGCTGACCGCCGCCGTGGTGCTCGGCATCGTCGCGGCGCATCTGCCCGGTGCGCGCACGCTCGTACGGGGACCCGCCCGGCCCGGCCTGACGCTGGCCGGCAAGAGGCTGATGCGGCTCGGAGTGGTGCTTCTCGGGCTGAAGTTGAGCGTGGGCGACATCCTCGGGCTCGGCTGGGCGACCGTCGGGATGGTGATCGTCGTCGTCGCGGCGACCTTCGCCGGGACGCAGTGGCTCGGCATGAAACTCGGCCTCCCCGGGGACCAGCCGCTTCTCATCGCGACCGGCTACTCGATCTGCGGCGCGTCGGCGATCTGCGCGGTCAGCGAGGTGCGGGAGAGCGAGGAGCGGGACGTCGCCACGTCCGTCGCCCTGGTCACCCTGTGCGGCACGCTGGCCATCGCCGTACTGCCGCTGCTGCACCATCCGCTCGGCCTGGACGACGGGCAGTTCGGCCGCTGGATCGGAGCGGGCGTGCACGACGTCGGGCAGGTGGTGGCCGCCGCCCAGACGGCCGGCCCGCACGCGCTCGGCCAGGCCGTGCTGGTGAAGCTGATGCGTGTGGCGCTGCTGGCTCCGCTGGTGGCGGCGGTGGTGCTGTCCGTACGGATGCGCCGTGACGCGGCGGCGAAGACCGGCTCCGGCCCGGAAGGGCACGGCTCCGGAGCCGGCGCGGTTCGACGTCCGCCGCTCGTCCCCCTGTTCGTCGTCGGCTTCCTCGTCATGGTCGCCGCGCGGACGACGGGTTGGCTGCCCGTGAGCGTGCTCGACGTGGCGCAGACCGCGCAGGAACTGCTCCTCGCCGCCGCCCTGTTCGGGCTCGGCAGCGCGGTGCACCTGCCCACGCTGGCGCGTACGGGAGGACGGGTCGCCGCGCTCGGACTCTGCTCGTGGGTGGTCATCGCGGGCGTCTCGTACGGGGGCGTGCTGCTGACGGCGTGAGCGCCGCCCGGCCGCTGGTGCGCCCGGGAGAAACCGGGCTCCCCCGGAGACTGTCACACGGGCTCGGTAGGCTGACTCGGTTCCGTACGACAAGCGGCCACGCCCAGTTCGCCCGCGCACCGACACCACCGGAGACCGTGACTACCAGCACTTCCTCCACCAGCCACCACCTCTCGCCCGCCTTCCCCGGCCGCGCCCCGTGGGGTACGGCCAGCAAGCTGCGCGCCTGGCAGCAGGGTGCGATGGACGCGTATCTCGAGCAGCAGCCACGCGACTTCCTCGCCGTCGCGACTCCCGGCGCCGGGAAGACGACCTTCGCGCTCACCCTCGCCTCGTGGCTGCTGCACCACCACGTCGTGCAGCAGGTGACCGTCGTGGCACCCACGGAGCACCTGAAGAAGCAGTGGGCCGAGGCGGCCGCGCGTATAGGCATCAAGCTGGACCCGGACTACAGCGCGGGCCCGCTCAGCAAGGAGTACCACGGCGTCGCGGTGACGTACGCGGGCGTCGGCGTACGGCCCATGCTCCACCGCAACCGTGTCGAGCAGCGCAAGACGCTCGTCATCCTCGACGAGATCCATCACGCGGGCGACAGCCGCTCCTGGGGGGAGGCGTGCCAGGAGGCGTTCGAACCGGCCGCGCGCCGGCTCGCGCTCACCGGCACCCCCTTCCGCTCCGACACCAACCCGATCCCGTTCGTCGACTACGCGGAGGACGCCCACGGAGTGCGCCGCTCCGTCGCCGACTACACCTACGGCTACGGCAACGCGCTGGGCGACGGCGTCGTGCGGCCCGTCATCTTCCTCTCCTACAGCGGCAACATGCGCTGGCGCACCAAGGCGGGCGACGAGATCGCCGCCCGGCTCGGCGAACCGATGACGAAGGACGCGGTCTCCCAGGCATGGCGCACCGCACTCGACCCGCACGGCGAGTGGATGCCCGCCGTCCTCGGCGCGGCGGACCGGCGGCTGACCGAGGTGCGCAAGTCCATCCCGGACGCGGGCGGCCTGGTCATCGCCAGCGACCAGGACTCGGCGCGCGCCTACGCGAAACTCCTGCGTGAGATCACGGGAGTCTCCGCCTCCCTCGTCCTCTCCGACGACGGCGGCGCCTCACAGCGCATCGACGACTTCCGCGCCTCGCAGGACCGTTGGATGGTCGCGGTGCGCATGGTCTCGGAGGGCGTGGACGTGCCCCGGCTCGCGGTCGGCGTCTACGCGACCACGATCTCCACGCCGCTCTTCTTCGCGCAGGCCGTGGGCCGGTTCGTGCGGTCGAGGCGGCGCGGTGAGACGGCGTCCGTCTTCCTGCCGACCATCCCGATGCTGATGAGCTTCGCGAACGAGATGGAGGTCGAGCGCGACCACGTGCTCGACAAGCCGAAGAAGGACAACGAGGACCCGTACGCGGAGGAGGCGGACCTCCTCGCGGAGGCCGAGCGCGAGCAGGACGAGGACACGGGCGAAGGGGACGAACTCCCCTTCGAGGCGCTGGAGTCGGACGCCGTCTTCGACCGGGTGATGTACGACGGCGCCGAGTTCGGCATGCAGGCGCACCCCGGGAGCGAGGAGGAGCAGGACTACCTCGGTATCCCCGGACTGCTGGAACCGGAGCAGGTGCAGACACTGCTCCAGAAACGTCAGGCGCGGCAGATCTCGCACAGCAAGAAGCGGCCCGACGCCGACGCGGACCTCCTCGAACTCCCCGCGGACCGGCGGCCGGTGGTCACCCACAAGGAACTGTTGGAACTGCGCAAGCAGTTGAACAACCTGGTGGGTGCGTACGTGCATCAGAGCGGCAAGCCGCACGGCGTGATCCACAACGAGCTGCGCCGGGTGTGCGGAGGGCCGCCGAGCGCGGAGGCCACGGCGGGCCAGCTGGAGCAGCGCATCGCGAAGGTGCGGGAGTGGGCCACGCGGATGCGGTGACTCCCGGCGGGCGGGATGTCGTTGGCGCGGGTCCTTTCGGGTGCGTGCCGCTCCGCGCACGCATGTCCGGACACGCATGCCCACGCGTCCCGCCCCCTTCCGTCCGGTGGGCGGCCTCCCGCTGTCGGTACCTGACGTTCCTCGGGGGTCGTGCGGGGCTTCGTACAGGTTCTCCGACGCCGGGTGACACAGGTTTCGCCGCGCGGCGAGAGTGGGCGTGAGGAGTGGTCTCCGTCACGTAGCATCCGCGCATTCACGCTCACTCAGAAGTGCCAGAAGGAGACCGCCAGATGCTCTCAACGGATCGCCGCGCCCCGCAGAACGGCGTCCAGCACAGCGGGTTGGAGCCCCTCTACCGCGAGGTCCTGCGACGCAACGCCGGCGACACCGAGTTCCACCAGGCGGTCCGCGAGGTGCTGGACACGCTCGGCCCCGTCTTCGAGCGCAGGCCCGAGCTGCGCGAGGCACGCATCATCGAGCGGCTGTGCGAGCCGGAGCGCCAGCTCATCTTCCGGGTGCCGTGGGTCGACGACGCGGGCCGGGTGCACATCAACAGGGGCTTCCGCGTGGAGTTCAACAGCGCGCTCGGCCCGTACAAGGGCGGTCTGCGCTTCCACCCGTCGGTCAACATCGGCATCGTGAAGTTCCTGGGCTTCGAGCAGATCTTCAAGAACGCGCTGACCGGCCTGAACATCGGCGGTGGCAAGGGCGGCAGCGACTTCGACCCCAAGAACCGTTCGGACACGGAGGTCATGCGCTTCTGCCAGTCGTTCATGACCGAGCTGTACCGGCACCTCGGTGAGCACACCGACGTCCCGGCAGGGGACATCGGCGTCGGCGCGCGGGAGATCGGCTATCTGTTCGGCCAGTACAAGCGGATCACCAACCGTTACGAGTGGGGCGTGCTGACCGGCAAGGGCGTGGGCTGGGGCGGTGCGCAGGGGCGTACGGAGGCCACCGGCTACGGGTGCGTGCTCTTCACCGAGGAGATGCTGCGGGCCCGCGGCGAGGGGCTGGACGGGCAGCGCGTCGCGATCTCCGGTTCGGGCAACGTCGCGATCTACGCGGCCGAGAAGGCACAGCAGTTGGGCGCCACCGTGGTCACCTGTTCCGACTCCAGCGGCTACGTGGTCGACGAGAAGGGTCTCGACGTCGAACTGCTCAAGCAGGTCAAGGAAGTCGAGCGGGCGAGGATCTTCGAGTACGCCGAGCGCCGTGAGAGCGCACGGTTCGTCGCCGACGGCAGCGTGTGGGCGGTCGCCTGCGATGTGGCGCTGCCCTGTGCGACGCAGAACGAGCTCACCGAGGAGGACGCCGTCTCTCTCGTACGCAACGGGGTCAAGGCGGTGGCGGAGGGCGCGAACATGCCGACCACTCCCGAGGGCGTACAGGTCTTCCGGGACGGCGGTGTCGCGTTCGGGCCGGGCAAGGCCGCCAACGCGGGCGGTGTGGCGACCAGCGCGCTGGAGATGCAGCAGAACGCCTCGCGCGACTCCTGGAGCTTCTCGCACACCGAGAAGCGGCTGGCGGAGATCATGCGGCGCATCCACGACTCCTGCCACGAGACGGCGGAGCGTTACGGGCAGCCCGGCGACTACGTGACGGGCGCGAACATCGCCGGGTTCGAGCTTGTCGCGGAGGCGATGCTGGCGCAGGGCGTCATCTGAGGCGCGGCCCTCGGGGCGGGCTCGTGCAGGGATTCACGGGCCCGCAACGGGGCGGTGGGGGACACGGTGTTTTCTGGTCGATCTTCGCCTCTCCGCGATCAGATGTGACCGGATTCTGGACAGACTCTTCCGGTCAGCGGTGTCGATCGCTAAGTTTCCCGTCACACAACGCCCCCCTGGTAGCGCCCCCCACCCCGTGCCGCCACTCACCCACGAGAGGAGCGTCGTGACAGCGGAGACCTCTCAGACGCTCGACAGGGGACTGCGTGTCCTCAAGCTGCTCGCCGACACCGATCACGGCCTGACCGTGACCGAGCTGTCCAACAAGCTCGGTGTCAACCGCACAGTCGTGTACCGCCTGCTGGCCACGCTGGAACAGCACGCGCTGGTCCGCCGGGACCTGGGCGGGCGTGCACGGGTCGGGCTCGGGGTGCTGCGGCTGGGCCGCCAGGTGCACCCGCTCGTACGGGAAGCGGCGCTTCCGGCGCTGCGCTCGCTGGCCGAGGAGGTCGGCGCCACCGCGCACCTCACCCTCGTCGACGGCACGGAGGCGCTGGCCGTCGCCGTGGTCGAGCCGAGCTGGACCGACTACCACGTGGCGTACCGCACCGGATTCCGGCACCCCCTCGACCGGGGGGCCGCGGGCCGAGCCGTACTCATGGGCCGCGGCCCCGAGAAGGACCTGGGCCCCGGCTTCGTACTCACGCACGGCGAACTGGAGGCCGGCGCGAGCGGAGCCGCAGCCCCCGTACGCGGTGTGACCGGCATCGAGGGGAGCGTGGGCGTGGTCATGCTCATCGACGCGGTCCCGCAGCAGGTGGGGGAGCGCGTGGTGAAGGCGGCGCAGGAAGTCGCCGACGCACTGCGCTGACAGCCGTCGGCAGGGAGGCCGCAGCCACCGCTCCTCGCCGCCTGGGCCTGTCCTTACGCGCCCTCGGAAGCCCCCGGAACGTCAGCCGACTGTGCTCGCGCAGTGAGCGTGCCGCGGGGCGACCGTGATGGAGCCCGAGGTACCGGACGAGGCGGCCGCCAACGGTTGTTAGGTTGCCGGGGTGAACACTCCCGAACCCCGCCCGTCCCTCCTCTCCCGGATCGGACAGGGCCTGCGTTCCCGGCTGCCTCTCTCACGGCGCGGGCGCACGATCGCGGTCTGCGCCGTGCCGCTGATCGCACTGCTGGCCGTCACCGCGGTGGTGCCGCTGCCGATGTCGCTCGCCCAGCCCGGTCTGACCGCGAACGTGGTCGGCCTGAACAAGAGCAAGCCGGTCATCACCGTCTCCGGCGCGGACAGCCGCGGCACGAGCGACGCCGACGGACGGCTGCTGATGACGACCATCGCGGCTACGCCGCCGGAGGCGGACGTCGAACTGCCGGAGGTCGTCCGCGCCTGGTTCAGCGAGGACCGGGCGGTGATGCCGACCGCGGCGGTCTACCCGGTGGGGGAGACCACCGAAGAGGTCGAGAAGCACAGCAAGGACGAGATGCGGCAGTCGCAGAACGCGGCAGTCGACGCGGCGCTGCGGCAGCTGCACCTGTCACCCCGCAAGGTACGGGTCACGCTGCGCCTGGCCGACGTCGGCGGCCCCAGCGCGGGGCTGCTCTTCTCGCTCGGCATCGTCGACAAGCTCGACGGGGACGGCCGCGGCGGCAGCCTCACCGACGGCCGCTCCATCGCGGGCACCGGCACGATCAAGGAGAACGGCAAGGTGGGCCCGGTCGGCGGGGTGAGCCTGAAGACCAAGGCGGCGAAGCGCGACGGAGCGACCGTATTCCTCGTGCCGGCAGCCGAGTGCGGTGAGGCGAAGGCCCTGCGCCCGGAGGGCCTTCGCCTCATCCCCGTACGGACGCTGGACGGGACGCTGGACTCGCTCAAGGCGCTCAAGGACGGCGGCCGGGTGCCCAGTTGCTGACCGCCCGGTCCTTCACCGGCTGAAGAGCTGACCGTGCCCCGGCCGAACGGCCGTCGTCTCAGCCCGTCTTGATGAAGCCTTCCCGCACCAGCCAGTCCTTGGCGACGTCGTGCGGGTCCTGACCTTCCACGTCCACCTTCGCGTTGAGCTTCTGCGCCATCTTGTTGTTGAGCGCCTTGGTGATGGGAGCGAGCAGCCCGGCGATCTCCGGGTACTCCTTCATCGTCTCGCTGTTCATCTCGGGCGCGACGTTGTAGTTCGGGAAGAACTTCTTGTCGTCCTCCAGGATCTTCAACTTCAGCGCCGGGATGCGGCCGTCGGTCGCGGCGATCGCGCCGAAGACGCACGGCTTGCCCTTGGCCGTCTGCGTGTAGACGACACCGCCGGCCATCTTGTGGACCCGGCCGGCGGGGAACTTCATGCCGTACTTCTTCGCCATGCCCACGAGGCCGTCCTGCCGGGAGGCGAACTCGTTCTCCACGCACACCGAGCCGGCCTTCGGGTTCTCGCGGGAGAGCTCGGCGACGTCGGAGAGGGTCTTCGTGCCGTACTTCTTCTGCAGCTTCTCGCTGACGACCAGCGCGTAGGTGTTGTCGAGGGCGGACGGTTCGAGCCACTCGACGCCGTTCGCACGGTCCTCCTTCTGCACGGCCTCCCACTGCTTCCTCGGGTCGGGGATGGGCTTGGTGTGGGCGAGGTAGGTGATCCAGGACGTGCCGGTGTACTCGTACATGCCGTCCGCCGTGCCGGTCTCCACAGCCGAGCGCGCGCCGATGGAGCCCTGGACGGCCGTGCGGTCGACGACGTCGGCCCCGGCGGCGCGGAAGACCAGCCCCATGATCTTGCCCAGGATGATCTGCTCAGTGAACTCCTTGGAGGTCACGGTCAGTTGGGCGTCCTTCAAGGGCTGGCCCGACCCCACCTTGCCCGGCCGCACCTTGTCGCTCATGGGACTGCCGCTGACCAGTCCGCAGCCGCTGAGCGAGCCGGCCAGCGCCAGGGCCGTCAGCCCGGCGGCGAGCGCGGCCGTACGGCTGGAGGGGCGCAGGGACGCACCAGTGCGGCGTGGAGGTCGCTGTAGCCGTGGCGTGCGCATCAGGACGATCCCTCCAAGCCGCGCGGGCGCAGCAGCAGTTCGACGAGTGAGGCGATCCAGTCGATCAGCAGCGCGAGTGCGACCGTGAGGATCGAGCCGAGCATCAGCACCGGCATCCGCTGGTTGGTGATGCCGGAGGAGATCAGGTCTCCGAGCCCGCCGCCGCCGATGAACGTGGCGAGGGTGGCCGTCCCGACGTTGAGGACGAGCGCGTTGCGCACGCCCGCCAGGATCAGCGGTACGGCCAGCGGGAGTTCGACCTTGGCCAGCACTCCCAGCGACGACATCCCGATGCCCTTCGCCGCCTCGGTCAGTCCGGGGTCGATGCCGCGCAGCCCCGTGATGGTGTTGGCCAGGACGGGCAGCACCGCGTAGACCACCATGCCGACGACCGCCGTGGTCTGGCCGATGTTGAGCCAGAAGACCAGCAGCACCAGCAGGCCGAGAGAGGGGATCGCCTGGCCGAGGTTGGCCACGGCCATGGCGACGGGCGTGGCCTTGCGCAGGAACGGGCGGGTGAGCGCGATGCCGAGAGGTATGGCGATGACCAGCACCCAGAAGGTGGAGATCACCGTCATCTCGATGTGCTGGCCCAGGCGCAGCGTGACGTTGCCGTCGGCGAGCGCGTTGCGGGCGATCGTGTCCAGCTCCGCGCTGCGGAACCACAGCCAGGTGCCGAGCAGAACGAGCCCGACCACACCCGGAAGGATGGTCAGCTTCTGCCAGGTCAGCCGTGCCAGCCGGCCCTCGGCGACGGCGGCTCCCCGGCGCGTTCCTTCGTCCTGTGGGGCGGCCTCGTCCGGTGCGACCGACTCGTCCGGTGCGGCGGCCTGACCCGGGATGCTCCCCGCGGCCTCGCTCCCCGGCCGTCCGGCGCTCTCCTCGGTGTCCGTCGAGCTCCCCGCGTCCCCGGTCGCTCCCGCGCCGGGTCCAGTCTCGTTGCTCACGTGAGGCCCTCCTGCGCGGCGTACGTCCGCCGGGCCTGCTGGTCGCTCAGCCGGTGCTGGTGCTCGATCGCCTCCAGCCGGTCGGCGTCGAGGAGGTCGTGCACGGAGTTCATCAGCGTCTCCACGTCGACGACGCCGGTGTACTCGCCGCGCCTGCCCGTGACCGCGACGCGTCCCGCGTTGTCCGTGAGCACCGCCTCCAGCGCGTCGCGCAGGGTCGCGTCACGGGTGACGGTGTCGTGCACGAGCGTGCCCGCGCGGGCCAACGAGCCCTTGGCGTGGGTGAGATCGCCGCGCCGCAGCCATTTGTACGGACGCTGCTTGCGGTCCAGCAGCAGCACCTCGTTCGTGGTGCCCGCGCTGAGCATCTCCGAGATGGTCTCCAGCGGTTCCTCGACCGTGGCGGTGGGGAAGTCGACTATCTCCACGTCCCGTACGCGCGTGAGGTTGAGGCGCTTGAGGGCGGCACCGGCTCCCACGAAACCGGAGACGAAGTCGTCAGCGGGGTTGGTGAGGATGGCCTCCGGGGTGTCGAACTGGGCGATGTGCGACTGCTCGCGCAGCACCGCGATGCGGTCGCCCAGCTTGATCGCCTCGTCGAAGTCGTGGGTGACGAAGACGATGGTCTTGCGCAACTCGTGCTGCAGACGGATCAGTTCGTCCTGAAGGTGGTCACGCGTGATTGGGTCGACGGCGCCGAAGGGCTCGTCCATCAGCAGCACGGGAGGGTCGGCTGCCAGTGCGCGGGCGACGCCGACGCGCTGCTGCTGACCGCCGGAGAGCTGGCGCGGGTAGCGGCCCTGGAACTCGGCCGGGTCCAGGCCGACGAGGTCGAGCATCTCCTCGACCCGCGCCTTGATCTTCGCCTTCGGCCACCCGGCCATCTTCGGGACCTGCGCGACGTTCTGCGCGACCGTCATGTGCGGGAAGAGGCCGGACGACTGGATCGCGTAACCGATCTTGCGGCGGAGCTTCACCGCGTCCATGTCCGTGACGTCCTCGTCGCCGATCCGGATGCGGCCCGAGGTGGGCTCGATCAGCCGGTTGATCATCTTCAGCAGGGTGGACTTGCCGCACCCCGACGGGCCGACTAGTACGACGATCTCGCCCGCCTTGACCTCCAGGCTGACGCCGTCCACCGCGGGTGCCGCGGAGCCGGAGTAGCGCTTGGTCAGGCCTTCGAGCTGGATGGTGGCACCGGATGCGCCGTCGCCGAGCGGCTGGGTCTTCCCCTCCACCGCCTCGCCGGACTCTGCTGCGGGTGTCGTCTCAGGCACGTATCCCCCTCGGGATGGTCAGGCGTCCGATGAGGACGTACGCGGCGTCGAAAAGCAGCGCGAGCACGACGATGCCGAGCGTTCCCGCGAGCACTTGGTTGAGGGCGTTGGCGCTGCCGAGCGAGGCCACGCCGCGGAAGATGAGGTTGCCCAGGCCGGGCCCCGAGGCGAAGGCCGCGATCGCGGCGATGCCCATGAGCATCTGGGTGGAGACGCGGATGCCGGTGAGGATCGGCGGCCAGGCCAGCGGCAGTTCGACCTTGAGCAGCTGCCGCGTCCGTGACATGCCGATGCCGCGGGCGGCGTCCACCAGCGAGGGGTCGACTCCGCGGAGTCCGACGATGGCGTTGCGGACGATGGGCAGCAGTCCGTACAGCGTCAGGGCGACGACGGTCGGTGCGACACCGAGCCCGACCAGCGGGATCAGCAGACCGATGAGCGCCAGCGAGGGCACGGTCAGGATCGTCGCGGTCGTCGTGGTGGCGAGATCCCCGGCCCACTCGCTGCGATAGGTCACGACACCGATGAGCACGCCGAGAACGGTCGCGGCCACCATGCACTGGAGGACCGCGCTCGCGTGCTGCAGGGAATCGGCCAGCAGTTGGGCCTGCCGGTTGCTGAGATACTCCCAGAAGCTCACTCTGGCATTCCTCGCTTCTTCATCCGTCTCCGTCGCTTCCGTCGCTTGTGCCTCGACCGGGCAGGGCCGTGCGCTCTCAGAGCACGTCGTCGCCGGTCGTCTGCCGTGGCTGAGCCGGGTCCGCCGTGCCCGCTGCCTGACGGACCAGCGGGATGATCCTCAGCGGCACGGGGTTCTCCATGACGATGGCCGTCGACGCCCGCATGATGCCGTCGAATCCGACGACGCGGTCGATCACCCGCTGCAGGTCGGCGTTCGACCGAGCGACGAGGCGGCAGAGCATATCCCCGTGCCCCGTCGTCGTATGCAGCTCCAGCACTTCCGGCACGGAGTTCAGGTGTGCGCGTACGTCCGAGCCCTGGCCCTGTTTGATCTCCAGGGTGGCGAAGGCGGTGACGGGATAGCCGATGGCCGACGGGTCGACGTCGGGCCCGAACCCGCGGATCACCCCAGCGGTCTTAAGCCTGTCCAGCCGGGCCTGCACGGTGCCGCGGGCGACGCCGAGACGCCGGGATGCCTCCAGCACCCCGATCCTCGGTTCGTCCGCGAGCAGTTCGAGCAGTCGTCCATCGAGCCGATCGATACCCACGGGTTCCCTTTCAGTAACCAACTTTCTGCGCACCTTGCACAGATCGTCCGGCTCAGGTCCAAGGCGGCTGTGCAAGGTGTTCAGTGATTACGGGAAGTATTGCGCACCTTGTGGAACGGGGGGAGCCTGAGGGCATGACTGAGACCACGCACGCAGCTCCCACGGCGACACCTCACGAGGGCGCCCGGCAAGCCGACTCCTTCCCGGTGAAGGGGATGGACGCGGTCGTCTTCGCCGTCGGCAACGCCAAGCAGGCCGCCCACTACTACTCCACGGCCTTCGGCATGAAGCTCGTCGCCTACTCCGGACCGGAGAACGGCAGCCGCGAGACCGCCAGTTACGTGCTCGAATCGGGTGCGGCCCGCTTCGTGTTCACCTCCGTCATCAAGCCCTCGACCGAGTGGGGCCGGTTCCTGGCCGAACATGTCGCCGCGCACGGCGACGGGGTCGTCGACCTGGCCATCGAGGTCCCCGACGCGCGCGCCGCCTACGCGCACGCCGTCGAGCACGGCGCCACCGGCGTCACCGAGCCCCACGTGAAGGAGGACGAGCACGGCACCGTCGTACTCGCCGCCATCGCGACCTACGGCAAGACGCGGCACACCCTCGTGGAGCGCTCCGGCTACAACGGCGTGTACCTGCCGGGCTTCTCGCCGGCGCAGCCGATGGTCGAGCCGGGCAAGCGCAACTTCCAGGCGATCGACCACTGCGTGGGCAACGTCGAACTCGGCAAGATGAACGAGTGGGTCGCCTTCTACAACAAGGTCATGGGCTTCACCAACATGAAGGAGTTCGTGGGCGACGACATCGCGACCGAGTACAGCGCGCTGATGTCGAAGGTCGTCGCCGACGGCACCCTGAAGGTCAAGTTCCCGATCAACGAGCCCGCGATCGCGAAGAAGAAGTCGCAGATCGACGAGTACCTGGAGTTCTACGGCGGTGCGGGCGTCCAGCACATCGCGCTCGCCACGAACGACATCGTCGCGACGGTACGGGCCATGCGCGCCGCCGGTGTGGAGTTCCTCCAGACGCCGGACTCCTACTACGACACCCTCGGCGAGTGGGCCGGCGAGACGCGGGTGCCCGTGGAGACGCTGCGGGAGCTGAAGATCCTCGTCGACCGGGACGAGGACGGCTACCTGCTGCAGATCTTCACCAAGCCGGTCCAGGACCGGCCCACCGTCTTCTTCGAGATGATCGAGCGGCACGGCTCCATGGGCTTCGGCAAGGGCAACTTCAAGGCGCTCTTCGAGGCGATCGAGCGCGAGCAGGACAAGCGCGGCAACCTCTGACGCCCGCCTGACCTCTCCGGCCTCCCGAACGCTCCACGCACCCGCCCGCATCGTCCCGCCTTCCCGGGCGGTGCGGGCGGGTGCGATGGTGGAGGCCATGAGCGAGCTGATCGCACGGCTGCGGGACGGACTGTCCGCCGACGCCGTCCTCACCGACCCGGACGTCACCGCCTCCTACGCCCGTGACATGGCCGACTTCTGCGAGGCCGGCACCCCCGCTGCGGTCGTGCTGCCCGGCACCGCCGAAGAGGTCCAGCACGTCATGCGCACCGCGACCGCGCTGCGCGTCCCCGTCGTCCCGCAGGGCGCCCGCACGGGCCTGTCCGGAGCGGCGAACGCCAGCGACGGCTGCATCGTCCTCTGTCTCGCGCGCATGAACCGGATCCTGGAGATCGACCCGGTCGACCGCGTCGCGGTCGTCGAACCCGGCGTCGTCAACGCGACCTTGTCGCGCGAGGTCAACGAGGTCGGCCTGCACTACCCCCCGGACCCGAGCAGTTGGGAGGAGTGCACCATCGGCGGCAACATCGGCACGGCCGCCGGCGGTCTGTGCTGCGTGAAGTACGGGGTCACCGCCGAATACGTGCTCGGTCTCGATGTCGTGCTGGCCGACGGGCGTCTGATGTCCACGGGCCGCCGCACGGCCAAGGGCGTCGCCGGCTACGACCTCACGCGGCTCTTCGTGGGCTCCGAGGGCACGCTCGGCGTCGTCGTACGTGCCGTTCTCGCCCTGAAGCCCCGGCCGCCCCGACAGCTCGCGCTGGCCGCGGAGTTCTCCTCGGCGGCAGCCGCGGGAGACGCGGTCTGCAGGATCATGGAGAGCGGCCACGTGCCCTCGCTGATGGAGCTGATGGACCGTACGACGCTGCGTGCGGTGAACGACCTGACCAGCATGGGACTGCCCGACTCCACCGAGGCGTTGCTCCTCGTCGCCTTCGACACCCCCGAGCCCGGCGAGGACCTGGCGGCCGTGGGGGAGCTGTGCAAGGCGGCGGGCGCGAGCGAGGTCGTACCCGCCGAGACCCAGGCGGAGTCGGAGATGCTGCTCCAGGCGCGGCGCAGCGTGCACTACGCGATGGAGGCCCTCGCGGGGACGACGCTGATCGACGACGTGTGCGTGCCCCGCTCGAAGCTCGCGGAGATGCTGGAGGGCACGGCGGCCGTCGGCGAGAAGTACGGCCTGACGGTGGGCGTCTGCGCACATGCCGGCGACGGGAACACCCATCCCACCGTCTGTTTCGACCCGGACGACGAGGACGAGACCCGCCGGGCACGCGAGGCGTTCGACGCGATCATGGCCCTCGGGCTGGAGCTGGGCGGCACCATCACCGGCGAACACGGCGTCGGCGTGCTGAAGAGGGAGTGGCTGGCCCGCGAACTCGGGCCTGTGGGGCTGGAGATGCAGCGCAGCATCAAGGAAGTGTTCGACCCGCTGGGGTTGTTGAACCCCGGGAAGCTCTTCTGAGCCGGGAAGTTCTTCTGAGCGGGGAAGCTCTTCTGAGCCGGAAAGGGCCTTCCGAGCCGGCAGGCACTCGCCGCCCGGGTGACTCGTCCGAACTACGGGCCACTCAGGGCACATTCATCGGGATTCATCGGATCGAGTGAAAAGCGTGAGGCGCGGTGAGGCTACGGCAGCACACCTCCGCCGTCACCCGACTCGTCCGACGGCGACGGGTCGCGCACGCACAGGTCGTCGCCCTGGGCGGCCTCCAGCAGATCCCTCAACGCCTTGTCCATGCCCAGCACTTCGGACTCCAGGCCAGGAGGGACCGCCCGCAGGGTGCGCTCCAGCCAGCCGGAGACGACGGAGGAGGGCATCTCCAGCAGGGCGTCGCCGTCCGGGGAGGAGAGCGCCACACAGAGGATGTCGCGGCCCTGGACCTTGGCCGGCCACACCCTCACGTCGCCCTCACCGCAGGCACGGAACACACCCTCGACCAGCAGCTCACGCGCGAAGGTCCAAGTGACGGAGGCGCCTTGGCCCACGTGGAACGCGATGTGGGCGGCGTAGGGATCGTCCGCGCGGTAGGTGAGCCGCGCGGGCACGGGGAGGTTGCGGTCAGGCGAAAGCACCAGCCTGATCTCAAGTTCGCATTCAACGAGGATCTGCATGGGCGTGCCCTTTCGTGATCACGCAGCCTGTGGTGGCGTGCACCTGTGGAGAGGGCCCAGGGCGTGAGTCCTTACGCGTCTTCGCTTCATTCTTCCTCCGCGGAGGGGTTGCGCGTCAGATGGGGCGGGCAAGTTGTCTGCCCTGTCTGGTAGATGTGGACACTACGCTTCACGGTTGCGCCGCGCGGGGGTAACTGCGTTGCACGTACGTCACAAGACGCCACAAGGCGACACAACGGTCGAACAGATACGGGATCTGGACTATGAGCGCGCCCCTCTCAGGATCCGGCGGCAGCCCCGCCCCTGGCTTCTATCCCGATCCGTCCATCCCCGGGTACATCCGATACTGGAACGGTTCCTCGTGGGTGCCGGGCACCAGCCGTCCCGAGCCGCGTGACGGTGAGCCGATGCCTGCGCCGCCGTCGGCTGCCGCCGCCTCCTCGGCGGTCTCCGCGGGCCCGCCGCCCACCGAGCCCGAGCCCGCACCCGAGGCGAGGCAGGGGATGCCCGCCGCGGCGGAGGAGACGGGCCCGGTCTTCCTCGACGAGGACCCGGACGTCGGCGGAGCGGGCGAGAGCATTCCGTCCGCGCGTGGTGGCGAGTCCCTGCCGGAGCTGCGCCCCCGCGGCGAGATCGCGCAGCCCGTGTCCTTGGACTGGGACGACCCGGGCCGTCTGCACGGCCAGCGCCCCGAGCCGGCCTCTGCATGGCAGGCGGACGCCTCCCGGCAGGCCG
>NZ_JACBXA010000370.1 GCF_013870515.1 Streptomyces albidus (ex Kaewkla and Franco 2022)
CCCGGGCCATGGCGTACGTTCGCGGCATGAGCCCTTCCATCGCCACAAACACCCGTGTCGAGCTGGCCGGTCTGCTCGACTTCGTACGCCCCCGTCACCGCGCGCTCCTGATCACGCGGCGTGCCGACGGTTCTCCCCAGGCCTCACCGCTGACGTGCGGTGTGGACGACGCAGGACGCATCGTCGTCTCGACCTATCCCGAGCGTGCCAAGACCAACAACGCCCGCCGTGACACGCGCGTCAGCGTGCTCGTGCTCTCGGACGACTGGAACGGTCCGTGGGTCCAGGTCGACGGGGACGCCGAGGTCATCGACTCCCCGGACTCGGTGGAACCCCTCGTCGAGTACTTCCGCAACATCTCCGGCGAGCACCCGGACTGGGACGAGTACCGCGCGGCGATGCTGAAGCAGGGCAAGTCCCTGATCCGCGTCACACCGCGGCACTGGGGGCCGATCGCGACCGGCGGTTTTCCGCCAAGGCTCGTGGACTGATCCTTTCGGTCGCGGCTACGGACCGTGCCCTGCCTGGGCCTCGGCGAACGGGGCCCGGGCAGCGTCGGCCGGGCCTGGCGCGGCACCGCGTGCCGCTCTGCTTCGTCGAGCTGCGAGACCTGGTCATGGGGGTCAGAATCGATGTGCGGGACCTTACGGGGAGGCAGTCGCACTGCCGCGTCTGCAGGTCCGCTGTGCCCAAGTCGTACAGGGGAGTTGACACAGAAATGACCACGACACTGCCGTCACGGTCGCCTATCGAGCACGCCCTTCTCCATGAGGAGCTGTCCCTGCCGCTGGAAGCGCCCTTGTGGCTGCTCGCCGGCGTCGAGGACGAGGAGCAGATCAGCTTCGAGCCGCACATCTGGCGCGGCATCGACTGACGGACGGCAGCGGCTCAGCCCGACGTCGCCAGCCGGGGGTCGTGGTGCGAGACGCCACGGCCCCCGCGCCCAGGACAAGACGATCTGGACTGATCAACTGACGCACGGGGAGCGATCAGCCCGACGTCGCCAGCCGGGGGTCGTGGTGCGAGACGCCACGGCCCCGGCCCCAGGGCAGGCGACCAGCATTGAGGCGGGACCGGTCATCGGGATCGGCCCTTCGGGCGCCGGCGGTGGCGCACCGCGTCGGCACCGGCCCGCGGCCTCGGCCGGGGGTTCACTTGCCGAACGTCTTGCGCAGCTGCTTCAGATGGGCCCGCGGGTCGGGGAGCAGCTCGGCGGCGAGCCGGGAGATGCGGGTGTACGCCTCCAGATGGGCCACCACGTCGGGCCGTTGATCCAGGTACACGGCGCTGGTGAGCCCGACCTCGGTGTAGACGATGTCCTGCAACTCCCGTTCCCGGAAGCGGAAGTACGTCATGTGGCCGCTGGTCCCGGAATGGGCGCCCGCCTCGAAAGGCAGTATGCGGAGCGTGATGCGGGGATCCTCCAGCGCTTCGAGGAGCCGGTCGATCTGGGCACGCATCACGGCGCCCGACCCGACTTCGCGGCGCAGCGCGGCCTCTTCCAGCACGACCCACAGTGACGGTGATCCGGGTTCGCCGAGGAGGGCTTGCCGGCGCAGCCGCAGGTCGACTCGGTGCTCGAGCGTCCTCTCCGCCTCGTAGGGGAATCCGGCGCGTATCACGGCCCGGGCGTAGTCGCGGGTCTGCAACAGGCCCGTCATGTAGTGCGGTTCGTACACGCGGATGACCTCGGCGGCCGTCTCCAGGCTGACGTACGCCCGGAACCAGTCCGGCAGCGCCGTCTTGTAACGGTGCCACCAGCCGGGCTCGTTGGCCTGCTCGGCCATGGTGGTGAAGTCCGCGGCCTCTTGTTCGGAGACGTCGTAGACCCTCAACAGCTCCCGCACGTACGGGATTTTGAGACTCACCTGTGCGTTCTCGATCCGGCGGATCGTCAGGTGGCTCACGCTGAGTGCTGCGGCGGCGTCCTCGAGGGTGACGTCACGGCTCTCGCGGAGCTCCTTGAGCCGCTTGCCGAGGACGATACGTAACACCGTGGGGGCGCTCTGCCCACTCGGCAGTGCCTCGCTCACGCAGGCTCCTGACAGCGGTGCACGGAAGTCAGCCCCGGCTCAACTTCCCTGCTAGGCCGCGTAGTTGTGATGGCTGAGAGGGAAAACCCTGCGGTCTGGAGGAAAGTATCATCACCGCGGCGGCGTGGCTCGAAGCGGAGGCGGGGGCCCGGCGTCCAGGGCCCGGCCGGGCGGGGTCACACAGGGCCCGGAGCCGCTGCCTCCAGGGCGTCGATGCTGCCGGACATGATCGTGCGGATGTGCTCGGTGATGTGCTGGGCGGGCCAGTCCCACCAGGCGAGGGCCAACAGGCGGTTCACGTCGGCGGCTTCGAAGCGGAGGCGGAGGAGGCGGGCCGGGTTGCCGCCGACGACGCCGTAGTCGGGGACGTCTTCGACGACGACGGAACCCGAGGCGATGACCGCCCCGTGGCCGATGCGGACGCCGGGCATCACCGTCGTCCGGTACCCGAACCAGACGTCGTTGCCGACCACCGTGTCTCCCTTGCCGGGAAGACCGGTGAGCAGGTCGAAGTGCTCGGCCCAGGAGGCGCCCATGACGGGGAAGGGGAACGTCGAGGGGCCGTCCATGCGGTGGTTGGCGCCGTTCATGATGAACCGCACGCCGGAACCCAGGGCACAGAACTTGCCGATGACGAGCCTCTCCGGCCCGTAGTGGTACAGCACGTTGCGGGTCTCGAACGCCGTCGCGTCGTCCGGGTCGTCGTAGTAGGAGTACTCGCCCACCTCGATCAGCGGGGAGGTGACCAGCGGCTTCAGCAGCACCACGCGGGGCTGCCCGGGCATCGGGTGGAGCACGTTCGGATCGGCGGGTTCGACCGGCACGGCGTATCGGGTCCCCTCAGGCGAAGCGGGTGAGGCGCCAATGATCGCAGCGACTCGGGCATGCCGCGGCCCCGCACCGATCGCACGGTGCGGGGCCGCGTTGCACGTGCCGGCCGGCCGGCCGTCAGCCCTTCAGGAGCTTTTTACCGGTCGCCGCGTCGACGACGGTGCGGTTGCCGAGTTCCTTCTTGAGCTCGACCTTCGCCTTGTCACTCACGAGCTGCTTGGTGCAGAAGTCGGCCTTCTTGTCCTTCTTCGCCCAGCCAGAGACGATCACGAGCTTGTCGGTCTCGTGTACGCGTCCGCCGTACTTCGTGTCGCAGCCCCCGTGACCCACGGTCACCGTGAGTGAGGTCTCCTTGCCCTGGGGCGGCCTCTGGGCGGCCTGCAGCGGCAGCATGTCGTTGTGACGCCCCTTGGTGCGCTCGACCTGCGGCCATTGTTGCTCGATCGCCGCGGCGCGCTTCTCGAAGCGGGTCTGCTTGCGGGGTTCGTCGCTGCTCACGGTCTGGCCGCTGCCGCTGCACGCGGTCGCGCTCAGCAACACGGCGGCTGTCAGCGCCGGTGCCAGGACGAGCGCGGTCTTGCTGCGGTTCTTGCCTGTCGTGCTGTGTCGCATGATCTACCTCCTGCTTCCACCGCTCTGACGGAAACGGTGCCGCGGAGGTTCCGACACGGGAGCGATCTGGGTCCCGTCACCCCGTCTCACCAGCGCGGGGACACCCTCATATGAATTCTTCACCCCCCGTTCGTGATCGCCGCACTGTGCGCATCTGTCCCACCCTCACAGAATCATCACTCCAGCCACACTGGCTCGGCGAAAGCAACGGGAGGAAGCGATCATCATGGGCAGCACAGTCCAGACCGGCGGCCGCAACGACACGGCTCGCACCTCCCCCGGCCACGCGGGCGGGCAGGGCCTCGTCATCGAGAATCTCGACGCACCCTGGGAGCAGGGGGCGGCGCTGTTCACCGTCTGCATCCTCGCCCTGCCCGCCGCCGGCACGACGTTCGACTCCGCCGGGCAGCTAGGGGCATGACCGGTACGCGTGAGGGCAGCTTCTGGGCCGCCGTGGAGTCGTCCTTGCGGGACGAGAGCGCGCTGGTGGGCTTCAAGCGCCACCTGCGCCCCACGGTGGTCCCGGGAGAGGCCGCGTATCTCGTCTCCCCGCGGGGAGTCACCGCGCTGCGGGGCGAACACGCCGAGGTGCTCGTGCC
>NZ_JACBXA010000371.1 GCF_013870515.1 Streptomyces albidus (ex Kaewkla and Franco 2022)
CGGCGGAGCCCGCGGCGAGTCCGCCGCCGCTGACGGGGACCAGCAGCGCGTCCAACCGGCCCGTCTCCTCCAGCAGTTCGAGCGTGGCGGTGCCCTGCCCTGCCATGACGTCGGGGTGGTCGTAAGGGGGCACGATCGCCAGCCCCCGCTCCTCGGCGAGCCGTTCACCGATGGCGACCCGGTCCTCGGTGTAGCGGTCGTAGGTGACGATCTCCGCGCCGTAGCCCGCCGTGGCGTCCAGCTTGATCTGCGGGCTGTCCTCGGGCATCACGATGACGGCCCTGCTGCCCAGTTCACGCGCGGCCAGCGCGACGGCCTGCGCGTGGTTCCCGGAGGAGTAGGCAGCGACACCGCGTGCCAGCTTCTCCGGCGGGAGCTGTGAGATCGCGTTGTAGGCGCCGCGGAACTTGAAGGCCCCGACCCGCTGGAAGTTCTCGCACTTCAGGTACGTCTCCGCACCCACCAGCCGGTCCAGCGTGCGGGAGTGGAGCACCGGCGTGCGGTGTGCCACCCCCTTCAGCCGGTCGGCGGCCTCGCGGACGTCCTCCAGGGTGACGGAGTCGGTACTCGGGCGGCTTGTGCTCATGGATGTTCGCTCCTCCGACGAGGTACGGACCGGGCCTCCGGAGACCCGGAGACCCAGCCCATCCTCACCCGGCCCGCACCCGGATCCGAAAGGAATTACGGGAGCAGGTGCGCAGCCGTCACGGCAGGAAGTACATCGGGTTGGGCATCTTGTAGCGCCGCTCCGCGTGGCCGCCCTTGAGGTCGCTGAACTGGTCCCCGAAGTTTCCGAGGATTTTGAAGCCCTCGGACTCGATGTGCTTGCGCGTCCCCGACTTGTACTCGATGGTCGTGCAGTCGGAACCGCACTCCAGGTAGGGCGGCGGGTTCTCCTTGTCCTTCAGGTAGAAGTGCTTCTTGTCGACGGGGGCCTTGTAGCCGACGTTCTCCAGGTTGCGGACGCTCCAGTCGCGCTGGTGCTCCGCGCGGCCGGTGAGGAAGAAGACCGTGATACCGCTCTTGTCGGCCCAGTTGACCAGCTTCTTCATGCCGAAGACCGCGTCCATGTCGGTGGTGCGCAGGTACTCGTCCTGGACCTTCGGGTCGAAGTTGTAGCCGATCTGCCGCTCGAAGTTGTAGGTGAGCAGCGTGGTGTCGTCGACGTCCACGACGATGGCGGGCTTGTCGCCGTGGCGCGCCTTCTCGTCCTCCTTGGCGAGCGCCTTCTTCAGGTCGCGCTGGGCGTCGGCGGCGATGCCGCGCACCTGGTGGGCGTAGTCGCTCTTGGGGGAGGCGTAGTGCTCACCGTCAGGGGTCTCGATGTCGCCGTAGTACTCGGCGATCTTCTCCTTGACCTTGTCGATGTTGGGTATGTCCCGGTCGCTCGTACGGGGCGCCGAACTGCCGGACGCCGGCTGGTGCTCGGCGGTCGCCTGTCCGACGCCGAAGAGGGCGGTCCCGGCGAGCGCCGCGACGACGCCGAGGGAGGCCACGCGTGCGCGGCGGGAGTTGAGGAGGGAGTGCAAGGTGCGCGTGCTGCGCTCGTCGTTCGGGGACATGGGGGGCTCTCCTGGACGGGACGGACGCCGTGCCGGTCGGCGCCGGCTGTCGTAGGCGTGGTGCGAGGGGAAGCTAACAGAACGCCCACCGGCAGTTCTACGCGCGATGACATGATTTTGCCGAAAGACGACACCCGGCCGCATGGTCGACGCTTGTCCTTCTGAGCGGCAGAGTTGGGCAGGACAGTTGGGCGGCACAACGAGCCGTCGGCACGACGAGGTGGCGGCGGACGAACGACGGAGGGCCCTGGATGGCACAGCAGGTGCGTGGCGTCATCGCGCCGGGCAAGAACGAACCGGTCCGCGTGGAGACGGTGGTGGTTCCGGACCCCGCCCCCGGCGAGGCAGTCGTACAGGTGCAGGCCTGCGGCGTCTGCCACACCGATCTGCACTACAAGCAGGGCGGAATCAACGACGACTTCCCCTTCCTCCTCGGTCATGAGGCCGCCGGCGTGGTCGAGTCCGTCGGGCCCGGCCCCTCCGACCTGGAGCCGGGCGATTTCGTGATCCTCAACTGGCGTGCGGTGTGCGGCCAGTGCCGGGCGTGCAAGCGCGGACGCCCCTGGTACTGCTTCGACACGCACAACGCGAGCCAGCAGATGACTCTCGCCGACAGCGGCCGTGCGCTCTCCCCGGCCCTCGGCATCGGCGCCTTCGCCGAGAAGACCCTCGTGGCCGCCGGTCAGTGCACCAAGGTCGACCCGAGCGTCTCTCCGGCAGTCGCGGGGCTGCTGGGCTGCGGTGTGATGGCGGGCATCGGCGCCGCGATCAACACGGGCGCCGTGGGGCGAGGCGACTCCGTCGCCGTCATCGGCTGCGGCGGCGTCGGGGACGCGGCCGTTGCGGGTGCCCGCCTGGCCGGTGCCGCGCGCATCATCGCCGTGGACATCGACGCCCGTAAGCTCCGCACGGCCGAGTCCATGGGCGCGACTCACACCGTCGACTCCACGAAGACCGACCCGGTGGAGGCCATCAGGGAACTCACCGGAGGCTTCGGCGCCGACGTCGTCATCGAGGCCGTCGGCAGGCCCGAGACGTACGAACAGGCCTTCTACGCCCGCGACCTGGCAGGCACCGTCGTGCTCGTCGGCGTGCCGACCCCCGAAATGCGCCTGGAACTCCCGCTGCTGGACGTCTTCGGACGCGGCGGATCGCTGAAGTCCTCCTGGTACGGGGACTGCCTGCCCGACCGCGACTTCCCGATGCTGATCGACCTCCACCAGCAAGGGCGCCTGGACCTGGAGAAGTTCGTGACCGAGCGGATCGCCCTCGACGAGGTCGAGGAGTCGTTCGCGCGGATGGAGGCCGGGGACGTGCTGCGTTCCGTGGTCGTCTTCTGACGGGTCTCTTCCGAGCGGACCGCCCCGGCGGGCGCCGGCCGGTGACGCCGAATTCGGCCTCGGTCAGCGCCAGTCGGGCGTTCCGCTGCCCGCGGCGTGAGGGCTCGCGGTCTCGATCCGCTGCCTGATGTCCCGCATCACCGCCACGATGTGCTGCTCGTGCTCTTCGGTCAGCCGCTCGACGGGGACCGAGCAGCTGACCGCGTCCGTGGCGGGGGAGTCGTCGCGCAGGGCGAATCCGAAGCCGGCGATGCCCTCGACTCCTTCCTCGCGGTCGATGGCGTAGCCGCGCTCACGCACCTGCCGCAGGTCTGCGAGCAGGGCCGAGCGGTCGGTGTGGGTGTGCGGGGTGAGCGCGCGCAACGGGCCGTCGGCCAGCGGCAGTCGGTCGTCCGGACGCTCGGCCAGCAGTGCCTTGCCCAGGGCGCTGACGTGTGCGGGCAGCCTGCGGCCGACCCTGCTGAGGGTGCGCGGGTACTCGTGCGACTCCCGCGTGGCCAGGTACACCACGTCGCCGCGGTCGAGCCGGGCGAGGTGGATGGTCTCGCCCAGGGTCTCGGAGGCCTCGGCCAGGTACGGACGGGCCACTCGCACCCGTGGGTCGCTGTCCAGATAGCTGGTGCCCGTGAGCAGGGCGCGGATGCCGATGCCGTAGAGGGAGCCGGTGGCGTCCGTGCGCACCCATCCGCGTTCGATGAGGGTCTGGAGCAGTGCGTACATGCTGCTTCGCGGGACCTGGAGCTCCTCGGCGAGCTCCCGCAGCCGGGCGGGCCGGTCACCGCGTGCGGCCAGCACCTCCAGCAGATCCACAGCCCTGGAGGCCGACTTGACCGCGCGCACGCCCCCGTTCTCCGGCATGCGCAGATCGTAGAGCATGGCCCTGTGCGAACCGGCAGGGTGCAGGGGCCCACGGGGTCGGCCCTGAAAGGTGTCCGTGCTCCCTGCGCGTACGTTCCGGAACGGCGTCGATTTGCCCCGGTAGAAGGTTTCCTTTACCTGTCCATTACCCTGGTGCGGTGACAGCTCATCGCGAGGACCGTCCCGGACGCCGGTCCTGACCGAAGGACGGGGGCCATCAGATGCATACGCGCACCCACGCTGTGGAGCCGTCCCCGTCGTCGTCCTCCGCGCCTTCCCGCTCGCCCAACCTCCGCCGGCGTAC
>NZ_JACBXA010000372.1 GCF_013870515.1 Streptomyces albidus (ex Kaewkla and Franco 2022)
GCCACCGAGCCGGGCGACGGCGACGAGGAGAACGGCGACTCCACCACCCCGTCGGCCGCGGCGACAGAAGGCTCGCCGGCTTCGGGCTGACCCCCTGCACGCACTCGCCCGGGACGGTGGCGCACACTGTGAGCCATGGATCTTGGGCTGAAGAACCGCGTCTACGTCATCACCGGAGCCACCCGCGGGCTCGGCTTCGCGGCAGCGGAGCAACTCGTCGCCGACGGAGCCAAGGTGGTCGTCTCAGGCCGTACGGATGAGGCCGCCACCGAAGCCGCCGCTCAGCTCGGTGCCGGTTCGGCCGTCGGCATCGGCGCCGACAACGCCTCACCGGAGACCGCCGCCCGTCTCATCGAGACGGCGAAGTCCCGCTTCGGGCGCTTCGACGGCGTACTGATCAGCGTCGGCGGCCCCCCGGCGGGCGTACCGGCTCACGAACTCACCGAAGAGCAGTGGCAGTCCGCCTTCGAGACGGTCTTCCTCGGCGCGGTACGGCTTGCCCGTACGGCTGTCGGGGAGCTCGGCGAAGGGGGCGTCATCGCCTTCGTGCTCTCCGGTTCGGTGCACGAGCCGATCCCGGGCCTCACGCTCTCCAACGGGCTGCGCCCCGGCCTGGCGGGCTTCGCCAAGTCGCTCGCGAACGAGACGGGGCCGCACGGAATCCGCGTCGTCGGACTCCTGCCGGGACGGATCGCGACCGAGCGGCTGCGCTACCTCGACTCGCTCTCGGGAGACGCCGACGCCGCGAGGCAGCGCAACGAGGCCGTGATTCCGCTGCGCCGCTACGGGACGCCCGAGGAGTTCGGCCGCACAGCGGCGTTCGTCCTCTCCCCCGCCGCTTCGTACCTCACCGGTGTGATGCTGCCGGTCGACGGAGGTTCACGGCACGGCTTCTGACGTCAGAGCACCCGTTCCGGGCGGTGCTTGGCCGCGCGGAACCGCACCTCGGCCGGGAGCTTCTCCAGCGCCACCGACTCGCGTGCGTGTTCCAGCGCCTCGTCGGTGATGCGGGTGAGCACCGGCCCCGGAGCGGCGTGCGCCGACAGCGTCACGCCCATCACCGCTCCCGGAGTCGTGCGCCGACCGGTCAGCCGCACCGCCGCCTTGTCGACGCCCTGCAATGAGGCGGTCTCGGCCTCCAGCACGTTCTCCAGCGCCTTGCCGCGCAGCAGGGCACCCTCGCCGTCCCCGCTCTCGACCAGGACCTCGCCGAGCCTGCGCCGCCGCAGCTGTGCCAGCAGCCACCACAGCAGGACGATCACCAGCACCGCGAGCACTCCGATGACGACCGGCCACCACCAGCTCTCCGAACGCCACCTGGTGCGGTCCGCGTCCGAGAGGATCACGTCGTGGGGCGAGGTCCAGGGCCAGTCCGAGGGCAGCGAGAAGTTCCAGCGCCGCGGCAGGTCGAATCCGGCTGTGAGCATCGCCAGCCCCAGAGCGAGCAGCAGCAGGCCGATCAGTGTGAGCAGGACCCGGTTGACGGCCCGCAGGATCACACCCATGCCGGTCACCGCTTCTTCGGGCGTCGTACGTGTACGGACAGGGACGGGCGGCGGGCGAGGCCGAGCTGGCGGATGCCGTCTCCCAGCGTGGAGTCGAGGTCGCCGCGCACCTCGTGCAGATCCCTGAAGTGGGCCTGGGCGTGCGCCCGGATCTTCCGGCGTCCCACCGCGACGCGCACCGACTGGACTCCCGAGACCTGCATGGCGCGGTCCCGCAGCACCAGCCCGGCTGCCGAGCGCTCCAGCCCGGCCCGTACCGTCGCGGTCTCGCGGCGCATCGGCAGCAGTCCGCGCTCGCCGGGCGTCACCGCCAGAGCGATCAGCCACACTCCCAGCAACGTGACGACGCAGGCGGACGCGAGCACCTTGGGGTCGTTCAGCGCTGTGGCCGCCATCTCGTTCGCGAGGGTGCGGCGCCATGCCATGGCGGGATCCCCTGCCCGTACGGATGCCACGTCGTAGAGAAGGATCGCGGCGACACCGAGCAGCACGAGGGCGACGATCCCCGCGGGCACTCGCCGGAGCGACCAGAAGCGACCGTTGCGGCCGCCGCCTCCCCCGTGGGCACCCGGGTCGTAGTCGGCGGCCGAGGCGGACTGTTCGAGGTGGCCCCCGCCGCCACTCGCGCCCGCCCCCTGCTCCTTCTCCAACGTCGGCATCCGCTGAGTGCTGTCGTCGCTCACCGGGCCCTCCCGGTTCTCTCGATGTCCAGCTGCTCGGAGTGCAGCCACCCCACGCCCACGGTCACTTCCGGCACGTCCATGCCGACCAATTCCTTTACCCGTGCGGCGACTTGCCGGCGCACAGCAGCACACTGCGCACCGATGTCGGAAGGGTAGCCCAGCTCGACGACCACCCGGACCCTGGCGGTCCGTTCATGGATGGTGACAGTCGCGCGGGGCGGGCGGAGAGGTCCGCGTGGCACTTTGAAGGAGGCGGGTACGGTGCGCAGCGCTTCGCGCGCGGCCTGCGCCGCGACCTTGGCCACGACCCGCTCGACGATTGTGGTCTCGCCCTTCTCGGGTTCGACCACCTCCGTTGCGGTCACTCCCTCACCTCGTCACCGGCGCCGGCTGTCGTCGCGGATGCGGAAGAAGTCCTCTGCCCGCAGGTCCCCGTCCAGGAAGCGGCCCGCGACGAAGCCGACACCTCCCAGCGCCGCCACCAGCAGGAAGGCTCCGAACCCGCCGAAGTATCCGGCGAAGCCCAGGGCCATCCCTGCGATCAAGCCGATCACGGCCATGCTCATCGTGCGCTCCTTGGCTCGGTGCACATGTGTGGCGCCCCTGTCGTGAGTCGTCCGTCAGGCCGGTCGTACGTGCGCGGCGGTGCTACCGCAGTCGCGACTCTTCCTCTTCCGCCTCCTCGGGAAGCTTCACGTCGCTGACCGCGATATTGACCTCCACGACCTCGAGGCCGGTCATCCTCTCCACTCCGGAGATGACGTTCTCCCGTACGGAACGGGCGACATCGGCGATGGCGACGCCGTACTCGACGACGATCTCCAGATCCAGTGCGGTCTGGATGTCACCGACCTCGGCGCTCACGCCGCGGGAAGGGGACTTTCCGCTGCCCACCGGGACCCGCTCGCGCATCGCCCCGAACGTACGGGCGATGCCGCCGCCGAGGTCGTACACGCCGGGCACCTCGCGAGCGGACATGCCCGCGATCTTCTCGACGACGCCGTCGGCGATGGTGGTGCGCCCGCGGCTGCCCTGGTCACGGCTGGAGCGGCGTTCGCCCGCACCGTTGCCGGATGCTGTACGTGAGCCCTGTCCGGAAGCTTCGAATCGGTTGCCGGCCTTGGTGTCAGGCATCCTCTTCACCCCTTTCCGAGAGGCGACAGCGAAATGCTGCCCTCATGCCAGATTAAATGTCTTTGCACCAATTTGCCGCGTGGCCAATCTGCCGTCCGGCGCACGCACTCCTGTGGCGCCGCATGCGCGAAACTGCGGGAACGAACACGGAGCGCACACGTACTGACGCAGGGAGTAGACGATGGCGGCTGACCGGTGGGCACAGGCACTGCGGCACCAGCTCGGCCTCGGCCGGCTGCTGCCCCTGGGGGACGCGGCGGACGCGGCCTGGCTGATGGAGAGCGCCGCGGTGACGAAGCTGCGCGAGGCCGCCTCGCGGGAGGTCCCGCAGGTACGGCTCGGCCGCATGCGCATCTCCCCCTCCGCTGCGGAGGGGGCCGCTTCATCGGTGGTCCCGCTTCCCCCGTCCGGGTTGCCGCCGGGCCCGCTGGAGGTGGAAGCCGACTTCGCGGCGACGGCGGACACGCCGCTCGCGAGCGTCGGAGAGCAGTTGCGCACCGCCCTGCTCACAGCAGCCGAGCAGGAGTTGGGGCTGCGGATGGCGACGGTGGATCTACGTGTGACGGATCTGCTCGACCGTCCGGCCGACGATGCGGGTGGCGCGGACCCCGCAGCCGCAGGCGACGGCCGGCCCGAGGAGGCCGCCCACGCCACGGGTCACGAAGAAGCCCGGCAGGCCCAGGAGGAGGAACACCCGCCCGCTCCGGCCGACC
>NZ_JACBXA010000373.1 GCF_013870515.1 Streptomyces albidus (ex Kaewkla and Franco 2022)
GACGTCGATGGAGTGGCCGCGCAGTGTCCGGGCGATGCGCCAGCCGCCGCAGCCCAGTTGGACCTGGAGGTCCCAGGTGCCCGGCGCCAGTTTCCGGCCGTTGTCGACGGAGGCCGGGTCGACGGTGAACTCGGTCTCGAAGTCCAGCGCGCACAGGTCCAGCCTTCGGCGACTGCCCGGCAGCCGGGCGGTCAGCCATTGCGGCAGCCGCATCCAACCCGCCACCCTGGCCACGAGTTCCGCCGCGGCGCCGTCGTCCGGCAACGGCGCCTCGACCACCCGGTGGTGGAGCGGCACGCTCAGCACCGTCCCCCCTTCTCGGTGACGGAGCAGGCCGCGGACGTTGCTGCGCTGCACCGCCTTGGTGAAGTCGGCCGCCTCGGCCGCTCCGGGCACGGCGGCCACACCCGGCCTCAGCCGCAGCAGACGGCGGCCCTCGCTCCGGGAGAACGCCAGGGGGACGGCGAAGGCCCCCCTGCCCTTCCACCTGCGGACCAGACGGGTGCGGCACCTGACGGTGAGCCGCCCGTCGTTCCATTCGGACGACAGGACGCGGGGCTGCTGGTCGACTTGGGCTTCGAACTCCGCGTGCTCGTCGAGCGGCGCGCGGTCGCGGTGCCGGGCGAGTGCCGCGACAATCCTGAGCCGGGTGGGCAGTGCCTTGTCCGCCTTCGGCGGCATGTCGGCGGCCAAGGCGCCCACAGCCTCGAACCATTCGGTCCTGCGGGCGTCGGACTCTCCGAGGAAGAGCTGCCCGCTGAGGCGCGCGAGCGCCTTCTTGCCGTACCAGTTGGCCGCCAGGCGGTCACGGTGCCGCCCGGGGGCGACACGCGTATCCGGTGCGTCGAGGATGGCGAGGACCCTTCGGACGCTGTCGAGGTAGGGGCCCGGCTCGATCTTCTCGTAACTGATGTTGTGCTCTTCGCCCGGGTGCCGCACCCAGTGGTAGCAGGTGTAGTCGTGCACCGTGGCCACCCGGCTGGTGAGAAGAAAGGCCCGCAGGGTGAACATGTGGTCCTCGAGCCGGACTTGGCCCTCCGGGAAGCGCAGTCCGTTCTTCTCGAGGAAGTCGCGCCGGAAGAGCTTGTGCACCGTCATCGAAGCCAACAGCTCGGTGTCCGACCGCAGATCCGCGGCGGCGATCGGCTTCTCGAAGAGGGCCCGCGGCGCGCGGCGCCCGTGTCCGGCCATCCGGCCGATGACGATGTCCGCTCCGGTTTCCTGCGCCCGCGCGTACGTGCGCTCAAGGGCCTCGGGGGCGAGCCAGTCGTCGTCATCGACGAAGTGGACGAACTCCCCTCGGGCGGCCTCCATGCCGATGTTGCGCGGCTTGCCGGGCCAGCCGGAATTCGCGATGCGTATCACTCGGACGTCCGATTCGGCTCCCTGAGCGGCGAGTTCGGACTGGACTGTCGCGACCGTGTCGTCGTCGGATCCGTCATCGACGTAGATGACCTCGAAGTCCGAGCGCGGCATGGTCTGGGCGAGGAAGGAGCGCAGCCCTGTCAGGACCGTCTCTCCGGTGTTGTGGGTGGGAACGACGACGCTCACCTTGACCGGCGAGTCGACCGGCGACTGGCTAACCGTGGGCGACGGGGTATGCACTGCGACCTTTCACTGAATTACGTGTCATTTGTATGCGTACCCGCAAACTACGAAGCAAAAGTGAACGGAAACCAACTGCCTTGAAGGCACTGGGTGAACCGCCCGTCCCCTCCGCGCGGACGCCGGACGGGTCCCCCGCCCGGCGCAGGTCATGCCGTGGGAGTCGTCACTCGCGATGGAGCAAGTACCGCGCCCGGGCGCCGCGTTGAGGGCGTCACTCACCGACGGCGGTGGCCCGTTCCGCCGATCGCGCCGACTCCAGGCAGTGGCGGGCGTCCAAACGCACACCAGGCCCACTGACGTGCCGTCGCCCCGGCACGTCAGTGGTTCACCCGCGGATCAAGGCAGTTGCGCCGGTGCCGAGTCTGCGCGCGCCAGTACGCAGTCGAACTCGACCACTCGCCCTGTGGACCCCTCACGTGTGACGGGATACATGCCGGTGATCTCGAAGCCCGCGTCCTCGTAGGCGGTGATGGCCTCGGTCATGTGCGGGCTTCCCTCGTACAGCTGCAGGGCGGCCACCTCGGACTGCATCCCCACGAATTCGCCGATCCGCTCGCCGGCGCCGACGAAGACCTCCATGTCGAAGCCCTGCGTGTCCATCTTCAGGAACGGCCGCGGGTTCGCGATCCCCTCCAAGTCCTCGTCCATCACCTGGTCCAACCGTCGGACCTGCACCTGGGTGGTGCGGGAGGTGTCGGCGAACCGCTTGTAGCGCTGCTGCCCGTACGCGCTCGGCTCGAGCAGCGAGTTCATGGTCTTCCACCCCAGGTGCATGTTCTCCACCGATTCGCTGCGCCCGAGCGCGAAGGGGTGGACGCTCCAGTCGGGGTCGCGTTCCGCCGTCTTCTGCAGCCGGGCCAGGGCCTCCGGGACGGGCTCGAAGGAGACGATCCTGCCGCGGTAGCCGAACTCCCGCAGCTGCTTGCCGTACTGACCCTTGTTGGCCCCGACGTCGAGCACGCAGTTCACTTCGTAGTTGGTCAGAAAGTCGGCGACGTGCCGTGCGCACAGATTGCTCGAAGCGGCCTTGTGCAGGCCCCAGTCGTCGGCGGGAGTACGGGTGGCGGACTGCTTGCCGCCGACCATCCATGCCTCTCCGCTCAGCTTCGTGGCGGTGTAACCGCCGCGCCGGGAGACAACAGCGGCACCCGGACCGAGGTCGAGTACCTGCACGCCCACCCGGGGCAGCACACCGAGCGCCTTTCTGAACATAGTTGTCATATAGCGAGGCTATCCGCGTGCCTTCCACCCCTGTCAAACACGAGACCGGGGCGTCCGGCCGCGCGGCCGGGATTGCCGGATCTGCCGGGAGAAGCATGCGCCGCCGACCCACTCGAGGGGCAGCGCCCTTAGAAGGGCATGCGCCCGCGGGTGCGTCGGCCGGCGCGCCCGCTCTTTCCCACCGCGCGGGAACTGCTGCGGAAGGGTTTGCTGAGCAGGCGTCCCGAGGCACCGGGCGCCTTGCCCGCGGCCCGGGTGCCGAGACCGAGGGATCGCTGCGCACCACGCTGAGGACGGTGGGAGAACCGCGGCAGGAGGAAGGCCAGGACGGCCAGTGCCACGCACACGACGACTATGCCGATGATCACGAAAGCGCTCCTTGGGTAGATTCGTTCCGTTTGCGTGCCCAAGACGGGCTGTTGCATGCACCGATGTGATGCGTCATACCCGTGCGAATGTGACCACGGTCCGTGAACACCCCCGGCAGGAGCGCCCGTTCAGCTCTGCGTCATGATCGCGGAACCGTCCTCGGGTCGGCCGCCCGTACGGCCCCGCGCACCGCAGTCGATCACTCCTCGGGCGCCGGGCGGCCCACGGCATCGCACACCGCCGCGTAGGCAGCCGCAGCGAGGGAGCGCCTGTCGTGCCCGTTCGGTTGGAGTGGTGCGCAGGCCGTCACGCGTGCGACGAGCCCCTCGCTGACGGCCACGCGACGCACCGAGGCCTCGAGGGTGTCGTCCCCGACGTAGGAGGCCGCTCTGCTGATCCCGCCGTGCTGGCTGAAGTCGATTGCGACGGGCCGCACGGGCGCACCCGCGTCGAGTGCGGCCTGGAAGGCGGCCCGTCTGAACGGGCCGCCGGGTGCGGTGCACCAGGTGGTCGCTTGCGGGAACACCATCACCGACCCGCCTCGCTCCAGGTGCGTCGTCAACTCCCTTACGACGCCGACGAGTTCACGCAGGGCATCGCGGTCGACGAAGCGGGTGCCCGCTCTGCGGCTCAACGCCCCGATGACCGGCCATCCCGCGACCTCCCGCTTGGCCAGCAGGGGCACGGGTTCGACCGCCAGAGCGGCGACGACGTCGAGCCAGGAGACGTGGTTGGCGACGATCAACGTCCCCGTGGCCGTGTCCGGTACGCGCAACGGGCCGCCCACGGCGTCCAGGCTGATCCCGAGGGCGTCGAGCAC
>NZ_JACBXA010000374.1 GCF_013870515.1 Streptomyces albidus (ex Kaewkla and Franco 2022)
GACGGGCGCGGGCGGACCGTGGGCGTGGGAGTGCCCGTGCGTGTGGCCGCCTGCGGGCGGTTCCTGGCGGCCTTCCCGCTCGTGCCCCCGCCCCGGGACCTGCTCAGGGCTCGCCGGGCCCGGTACTTGCCTGTCCGTGCGGAACGGAGGTGTCGAAGTCACCCCCCAATAATGGCAACCCCTTCCGGGGAGGTGGTCTGTTCAGCACAGCCGGTGTGCCGTTAGCGTGGTCACGCCTTTGCACATCGCGGGAGCTCCGAGCACGGGGCTGAGAGGGCGCTGACCTCCGAACGCCGGCATCAACGGCCAACGGAGAGGGCTGCGTCGACCGCCGAACCTGTTACCGGGTAATGCCGGCGTAGGGAGTTGGTCTCATGACCATGCAGGATGCACGCACGCCCTCTTCCGCCTCCGAGGCTCGTGAACTCGGCTGGCACAAGGGCTATCTGAGCGGATCGCGCCCGGACCTGCGGGTCCCGGTCCGCCGGGTGCACCTCACCAACGGCAAGGACGTGACGCTGTACGACACGTCCGGGCCGTACACCGATCCCGCAATCGACACCGACGTGCGCCGCGGGCTGGCCCCGCTGCGCCAGAACTGGATCACCGAACGCGACGACACCGAGGAGTACGCGGGGCGCGAGCTGCGGCCCGAGGACGACGGGCTCAAGCACACGACACCACGCGGCGGTCTGAAGAACCTCGACGCCGTCTTCCCCGGACGCCCACGCCGGCCCCGGCGCGGGCGCGAGGGCGGCGCCGTCTCCCAACTCGCCTACGCCAAGCGCGGCGTGGTGACACCGGAGATGGAGTACGTGGCGGTGCGTGAGAGCTGCGCGCCCGAGTTCGTACGCGACGAGATCGCAGCCGGCCGTGCCGTGCTGCCGGCCAACGTCAACCACCCCGAAACCGAGCCGATGATCATCGGCAAGAACTTCCTGGTGAAGGTCAACGCCAACATCGGCAACTCCGCCGTCACCTCGTCCATCGAGGAGGAGGTGGAGAAGATGACCTGGGCGACCCGCTGGGGCGCCGACACCGTCATGGACCTCTCCACCGGGCGCAACATCCACACGACGCGCGAGTGGGTGCTGCGCAACTCCCCCGTACCCATCGGCACGGTGCCGCTGTACCAGGCGCTGGAGAAGGTGGACGGCAAGGCGGAGGAGCTGAGTTGGGAGGTGTACAAGGACACCGTCGTCGAGCAGTGCGAGCAGGGCGTCGACTACATGACGGTGCACGCCGGCGTGCTGCTGCGCTACGTGCCGCTGACCGCGCGCCGTAAGACCGGCATAGTCTCGCGGGGCGGTTCGATCATGGCGGCCTGGTGTCTCGCGCACCACCGGGAGAGCTTCCTGTACACCCACTTCGCCGAGCTGTGCGACATCCTGCGCAGCTACGACGTCACCTTCTCCCTCGGCGACGGGCTGCGGCCCGGCTCCGTCGCCGACGCCAACGACGAGGCGCAGATGGCCGAGTTGGACACGCTCGGCGAGCTCAACCGCATCGCCAAGGAACACGACGTGCAGACCATGATCGAGGGCCCGGGTCACGTCCCGATGCACAAGATCAAGGAGAACGTCGACCGTCAGCAGCGGGTGTGCGAGGAGGCGCCCTTCTACACGCTCGGCCCGCTCACCACCGACATCGCACCCGGCTACGACCACATCACCAGTGGCATCGGCGCGGCGATGATCGGGTGGTGGGGCACGGCGATGCTCTGCTACGTCACACCGAAGGAACACCTGGGTCTGCCCGACCGCGACGACGTCAAGACGGGTGTGATCACGTACAAGATCGCAGCCCACGCCGCGGATCTGGCCAAGGGGCATCCCGGTGCGCAGGGTTGGGACGACGCCCTCTCGGACGCCCGCTTCGAGTTCCGCTGGGAGGACCAGTTCAACCTGGCCCTCGATCCGGACACGGCACGCGCCTTCCATGACGCGACGCTGCCTGCGGAGCCCGCCAAGACGGCTCATTTCTGCTCCATGTGCGGGCCGAAGTTCTGCTCGATGAAGATCAGCCGGAGCATCAACGAGCAGTTCGGGTCGGACGAGGACGGGACCCTCGGCGAGGAGGAGATCCGGGCGGGCATGCTCGCCAAGTCCCGGGAGTTCGCGGAGGCGGGCAACAAGGTCTACCTGCCGATGGCCGACTGACCGGAAGAAGGCTGCAGAAGGCGGGAGAACGCGAGAACCAAGGCCGAGAAGGAGGGAGTCGAAGAGCACGCGCTCCCCGGTCTGCCGACGTCGGCAGACCGGGGAGCGCTGTTTTCCAGCCCCGTAAAGAGGCGCAATTTCACAGCTTCAGACCATTGGCGGCCGTGCCGCGGGCCGACCGTCGCCGGCGTACGGGGAACCCCGCCCCGCTCCGCCCGGTGAACCCGCACAACCGTGCCGGAACCCCTGTGAGCGCGCTGGCGAGCGGTGATGCCGAACATGCGTGCCCCGGCGTCCCGTCGAACACCTGCGGACGAAATCCGCGATTCGGCCCCGGGCATATTCATACCTGTCGGTAACCAACCATAGGCACACTGTGTCGGACGGCGTGGCTGATTTTTGACATTGACCGGAATACACGTGTTGCGCATGAGGCCGGTGCAACCATGTCCGGCCCAACGGCGTATACGGCATACGGGGGTTGCGGGATGGGTCGCTGGGAGCGGTGGTTGACGCTGGCCGTGGTCTCACTGCTGGCGTTCGGCCTCACCGTGTGGCTGAGCGATGCGGTGCTGCCGTGGGGGCAGGAAGCGCGTGTCGGCACCGGCACAGGCGCTGGCGCCGTGGTGACGGCGCTCGTGCTGACGTGGGGCAACTCATGGGCCGGTACGCCGAATCCCCCACGGCCACCGCTGCCCGTGACGGGCGAGGAGTGGGTGGTCGAGCGGCCCGCGGAGGCCGACGAGGTGATCCGTGCGCTGCTGCGCCGCAACTCCGCGTCGTCCGGCACCACGACGGGCCTGCTCGGCCCGGGCGGGTTCGGGAAGACGACGCTGGCCGCGACCGTCTGCGCCAGCCCCCGCGTGCGGAAGCACTTCCGGGGTGGCGTCTACCAGTTCGCCATGGGCCGGGACATCCGCAGCCGCGCTGCGATCGCCGCGAAGGTCAACGAGGTCGTACGGCTGGTGACCGGCGACACCGCCACGTTCGAGGATCCGCTGCTGGCGGGACAGCACCTGGGGCGCCTGCTCGACCGGCAGCCCGCGACCCTGCTCGTGATCGACGACGTGTGGCAGGCCGAGCAGTTGCAGCCGTTCCTCTACGGCGGGAGGCACTGCGCCCGGCTGGCGACCACGCGCATACGCTCCTCACTGCCCGGTGACGCGGTACGCGTACGGATCGACGGAATGACCTCCGCACAGGCGAGGCAGGTCCTCACCTGGCAACTCCCCCCGATGTCGCCCGCCTCCACGGAGCAACTGCTGGACGCCACCGGCAAGTGGCCTCTCCTGCTCCGGCTCACCAACCGAATACTGGCTGCCGACCTCGACGTCGGACGCCCCCTGGACACCGCCGCCTCGGAGGTACTCGGCCGGCTGCACGACGCCGGTCCGGCCGCCATCGACCCGCCTGCTCCCGCCCGGGGGCTCCACCCGCCCGACGACGCCGGCGGGCCGCGTCCCAAGGCGGTCCGCGCGACTCTCGAGGCCAGCGTGCGCCTGCTCCCCGGCAACGGGTCCGCGCGCTTCAGGGAACTGGGAGTCTTCGCCGAGGACGAGGCGCTTCCGATCGATCTGGTCACCCGCCTCTGGCAGGTGACGGCAGGTCTGGATCCGCTGGACGGACGCCAGTTGTGCCGCGACCTGGCCGATCTCTCCCTCGTCACGCTCCACCCCTCCACGGGCGCGCTCTCGCTCCACGACGTCGTACGCGAGTATCTGCGGGGCGAGCTCGGCGCGGAGCGCCTCGTCCGTCTCAACGCCGCACTGCTCGACGCGGCCGCCGCCGCCCTTCCCGACGCCGAGCCGCTCACCTCCGGCGAGCCCGGGCCCGTGACCGCCTGGTGGCTGGCCGA
>NZ_JACBXA010000375.1 GCF_013870515.1 Streptomyces albidus (ex Kaewkla and Franco 2022)
CAGCAGGTCTTCTTCGCGCAGGTCAACGAGGCGACCGTACGAGTGCTGACCGCCGAGGGATGCGACGTCGTGGCGCCCCGCGAACAGGGTTGCTGCGGCGCCCTCAGCGAGCACGCCGGGCGCGAGGAGGAGGCCGTCGTGCGGGCACGGCGGCTCATAGACACCTTCGAATCGGTCGGCGTGGACGCGATCGTCGTCAACGTGGCGGGCTGCGGCTCAGCTTTGAAGGAGTACGGACGGCTGCTCGCCGACGACCCGGACTACCGCGAGAAGGCAGCCGCGTTCGCCGCGAAGGTGCGCGACGTCTCCGAACTCCTCGCCGAACTGCCTCCCCTCGCCCCGCGCCACCCCGTCCGCGCCCGCCTCGCCCACCACGAGGCCTGCCACCTCGCACACGCCCAGGGCGTACGCGAACAACCGCGTGCCGTCCTGCGCAGCATTCCGGAACTCGAGGTCGTCGACATCCCCGAAGCCGACATGTGCTGCGGCTCGGCAGGCGTCTACAACCTCGTACAGCCCGAGACGGCCGAGGAGCTCGGCCGCCGCAAGGCCGACAACGTCCGCTCCACCACCCCCGACGCCGTGGTCACCGCCAACCCCGGCTGCCTGCTTCAGATCTCCCGCCATCTCGGTACTGACACGGCCGTGCCCGTGCTCCACCCCGTCCAGGTCGTCGACGCCTCGATACGCGGCGTCAAGCCCTGGTGAGTCGTCCCCCGAGTCCCAACTCGTCACCGGAGGCATCGTGTTCCAACCCGTACTCGACCCGCTGGGCGGCTCGTTGGGATGGTCGTCGCTCGTAGCGGCCCTGCCCCTCGTCGTCTTCTTCGTGCTCCTCGGCGTGCTGCGCGTCCAGGCATGGCTCTCCGCGCTGGCCGCACTCGGGACCGCGATCGTGGTCGCCGTCGCCGCCTACGGCATGCCGGTCGGCCAGGGCCTCAACTCGGCAGTGCTGGGCGCCCTGTTCGGGCTGTTCCCGATCATGTGGATCGTGGTCAACGCCCTGTGGGTCTACCAGATGACCGTGGACACAGGGCACTTCGAGGTGCTGCGCCGGTCCTTCGGCAAACTCTCGGACGACCAGCGGCTCCAGGCCGTCATCGTCGCCTTCTGCTTCGGCGCCCTCCTCGAAGCGCTCGCCGGGTTCGGCGCGCCGGTGGCGATCAGTTCCGTGATGCTCATAGCTCTGGGCTTCAAGCCGTTCAAAGCGGCCACGGTGGCGCTCGTGGCCAACACCGCGCCCGTGGCGTTCGGTGCGATGGGCACGCCCGTCATCACGCTGTCCGAGCTGACGGGGCTGCCGCTGGAGGACGTCTCGGCGACCGTCGGCCGCCAGACCCCGCTGCTCGCCGCGGTGGTGCCGGTGCTGCTGGTCTACCTCGTCGACGGCCGTCGCGGAGTGAAGCAGACCTGGTGGCCGGCGCTGGCGTGCGGACTCGCCTTCGCCGTCGCCCAGTTCGCCTGCTCCAACTTCATCTCCGTCGAACTCACCGACGTCGTCGCCTCTCTCGTCTCGGTCGGCGTGCTCGTCCTGGTGATGCGCATGAAGGGGAGCTACACACCGCTCCCGTCGCACGTCACCAGCGAACCCGATGCCGACGGATCTCCCGCCGCAGGCACCGGTGCCGGCGCTTCCGGCGACGGAGGGACGGGCGGCACCGACGGCGGCACCGCAGCCGGCACCTCGGCCGGGTCCGGCGGTACGGACACCGTCGTGGACGACAGCCCGCGTGCCGCCGTGAAGGCCTACCTGCCCTACGCCGTGATCATCGTCGTCTTCGCCGTGACACAGATACCCGCGCTGAAGACCCTGCTGGAGGAGAAGGGCGCGGTCCTCTTCAACTGGCCGGGTCTGCACGTCGCGGACCCCGTGAGTGGAAAGCCCGCTGCCTCCACGGTCTTCAACTTCAACTGGCTCCCGGCGACCGGCACGATGCTGCTGCTCAGCGGTGTGATCACGGCGGCTCTGCTGGCCGTGGCGCCGAAGGTCGCCGTGCGCGCCTACGGCCGCACCGTGCACCAGCTTCGCTGGGCGATCCTGACGGTGGCCACGGTGCTGGCCCTGGCCTACGTGATGAACCTGTCGGGTCAGACCGCCACCATCGGCCACTTCATCGCCGGCGCAGGCGCAGGACTCGCCTTCCTCTCCCCGGTGCTGGGGTGGCTGGGCGTCGCGGTCACCGGATCCGACACCTCGGCGAACGCGCTGTTCGGCATCCTCCAGGTGACGGCGGCCAAGAGCTCCGGCCTCAACCCGGAGCTCCTCGCCGCCGCGAACAGCTCCGGCGGCGTCCTCGGCAAGATGCTCTCCCCGCAGAACCTGGCCATCGCCGCCGCGGCGACGGGCCTGGGCGGACGGGAGCCCGAACTGCTGCGCAAGGTGGTCGGCTGGAGCCTCGCGCTGCTGCTCCTGATGTGCGTCCTGGTCTACCTTCAGTCCACATCGGTGCTGGGCTGGATGCTGCTGTCCTGATGGCCCAGAGCTGCTGCGCGGGTGCCACGCAGGTGCCCGCGCAGCGCGGCCCGGTAGGCCGTCACGTCCCCGCGCTCCAACAGGTCGACGAGTTCGACGTGTTCGTGGTTGGTAGCGCGCAGCCGGTCGTGGTCGTGGAAGACGGCGAAGAGCCCCATGCGCTGCTGCCGGTCACGCAGCCCGGCGTAGAGGTCGAGCAGGATCGGGTTGTCCGCCGCGGTGACGATCAGCTGGTGGAAGACCTGGTCCGCTGCCACGAACGCCTTGCCGTCCCCGGCTTCGCGCAGCTGCTTCTGCTCGCGGAGCTGCTCGCGCAGCCGGCCCACCAGCTGCTCCAGCGCCTCCGCGCCGAGAGAGGAGACCTTCTCGGCGGCGAAGGATTCGATCAGCTCCCGCGTCTCCAGGACCGCCTCCACCTCCTTGGCGGAGACTGGGACGACCACGGCGCCGCGCTTGGGGTACAGGCGCAGCAGGCCCTCGGCCTCGAGCCTCAGGAAGGCCTCGCGCACCGGCGTGCGGCTGATGCCGAGCGCTGCTGCCACGGTGCCCTCGCTGATCAGCTCGCCACCGGCGAGGATGCCCTCGAGGATCCGTTCCTTGGCGTAGTCGTAAGCGCGCTGGGACGTGGGGAGAGCCCTTCCCACCTGCTGCCCCCCAACATGGATGGATTCATGTGTCCAAGCGGGACAGTAGATGCGGCCCCCGCGGGCGTGCAACCGCCCTGATGCGCCCTCCCGGGGCGCGAGGCGCAGCGCCCGTGACGCCGGTGCCGGGGGGCGGTTCGCCGCCCGGCCCGCGGATCGGCGATGATGGAGCCAGGATGCTGCTGGTCCGGGCACCAACTCCCCACCCGCCCCCGGATGCAACAACGCGGAACAACGCAGGTGAGAGAGTCGGTATGCGATTTCTGAACGATCAGCGGCCCCCGTACGACCTGACGTACGACGACGTCTTCATGGTGCCCGGCCGCTCCGCGGTCGGTTCCCGCCAGGGCGTGGACCTCGCGTCCCCCGACGGCAGCGGGACCACCATCCCCCTGGTCGTCGCCAACATGACCGCCATCGCCGGACGACGCATGGCCGAGACCGTGGCCCGCCGCGGCGGACTCGTCGTCATCCCGCAGGACATCCCGATCGACGTCGTCTCCGACGTCACCGCCTGGGTCAAGAGCCGGGACCTGGTGCTGGACACCCCCATCACGCTCGCCCCCTCCCAGACGGCGGCCGACGCGCTCTCGCTGCTGCCCAAGCGGGCACACGGCGCGGGTGTCGTCGTCGAGGACGGCCGTCCCGTGGGCGTCGTCACCGAGTCGGACCTGACCGGCGTGGACCGCTTCACGCAGCTCTCGGAGGTCATGTCCCGCGACCTGCTCGTACTCAAGGCGGACGTCGACCCCAGCGAGGCGTTCGACCAGCTCGACGCCGCACACCGCAAGCTCGCGCCCGCCGTCGACGGCGACGGCCGCCTCGCGGGCATCCTGACGCGGAAGGGCGCTCT
>NZ_JACBXA010000376.1 GCF_013870515.1 Streptomyces albidus (ex Kaewkla and Franco 2022)
CGTCGCGGGCAAGGCGCAGGCGCTGCTCGAAGCCGGCGTCGACACCCTCGTCGTGGACACGGCGCACGGTCACCAGGAGCGCATGATCGACGCACTGCGGGCGGTGCGCGCCCTCGACCCCCGAGTGCCCGTCGTCGCCGGGAACATCGTGGCCGCCGACGGTGTGCGCGACCTGATCGAGGCGGGCGCCGACATCGTCAAGGTCGGCGTCGGACCGGGCGCCATGTGCACCACGCGGATGATGACCGGAGTCGGCCGCCCGCAGTTCTCCGCCGTCCTCGAATGCGCCGCCGAGGCACGCAAGTTCGGCAAGCACGTGTGGGCCGACGGCGGAGTGCGGCATCCCCGCGACGTCGCCATGGCGCTGGCGGCGGGTGCCTCCAACGTGATGATCGGGTCGTGGTTCGCCGGTACGTACGAGTCGCCGGGCGACATTCAGCAGACCGCCGACGGGCGTACGTACAAGGAGTCCTACGGCATGGCCTCGGCCCGTGCCGTTCGCAACCGCACCAGCGAGGAGTCGGCCTACGACCGCGCCCGCAAGACCCTCTTCGAGGAGGGCATCTCCACGTCGCGGATGTTCATCGACCCGGTGCGTCCCGGTGTCGAGGACGTCATCGACGCGATCATCGCGGGCGTGCGCTCCTCGTGCACGTATGCCGGTGCGGCCTCTCTCGCGGAGTTCGAGGAGAAGGCCGTCGTGGGTGTTCAGAGCGCCGCGGGATACGCGGAAGGCAAGCCCCTGCACGCCAGTTGGTGACCGGCCAGGGCCCCCGACGCCGTCCGGGGCCCTGCTCCGGACCGCCGGGTGCCTGCGGCTGTCGTGAAACCGACGGTCGCCTTCGCGCTGAACCGAATCTCTACCCGAGGTGCCGCGCGAGTGCTGCGATGCGGTCATGACGACCTTCACGCGTGACGACCACAGGGGCACCGGGCCCGGCGAGTTCACCCCCGACGGCTGCTCGGTGCAGATGTACGCCCGCCTCCCCGACAACGGCGAGACCGAGATCATCGCCGGCGCCGTCCCGTCCGGCGCCGCAGTCCTCGAACTCGGCGCGGGTGCAGGCCGGATGACCCGGCCGCTTCTCGCACGGGGCTTCCACGTCACCGCCGTCGACGAGTCCCCCGCGATGCTGGAGCAGATCGAGGGCACGGGCGCGGTCACCGTACGTTCGACGATCGAGGACCTGGATCTGGACGCCCGGTTCGACGTGGTGACGCTGACCTCCTTCCTCGTCAACACGGCGGACGAGGCGCTGAGGGCGCGGCTGCTGCGTACCTGCCTCCGGCACGTCGCGGCGGACGGCTGCGTGGTCATCCAGCGCGAACCCGACGGCAGGAACGAGAAGTTGAAGCCCGGCGTCGCCTGGAGCAGGGAGGGCATGACCATCTCGATCGTCTCGATCGAACCCGTGGGGGAGGGGGTCTCCAGGACCTGCATCGGCTACGCCTTCGAGGACGCGCAGTGGACGCAGACCTTCTACTCGCACAACCTCAGCACCTCCCGCTTCGAAGCGGCGCTCTCCGATGCCGGGCTCACTGTCGACGCCTATCTCACCGACGACCGCTCCTGGGTGCGCGCACGGCCCGCCGACGACGGCCGCGGGCCCGCCACCCCCTAGGCCTGAACGATTCGCCCCGGTGGGCCTCCAGCACGCAACGGATCGCCGCAGACGCGCAAAGAACCCGCATTACACAGCGGTGTCACCAGCTCGTAGGGTCGTGCGCTGAAAGTGATCAACAGCTAGGAGGCCGCTGCCGTGTTGGATCAGGGCGCAGGTCCGCCCGTCCCCGAAACCCCTCGCAGGCCGTCGGGCACCGGCGCGCGGCTGATGCGTCGCAAGCCCGTGGAGTTGCTCGTCGCGGAGGGCGGACAGGGCGCAGGCGGAGACCTGCGCCGCAGCCTCGGGCTGTGGCAGCTGACGATGATCAGCATCGGGGCGACGCTCGGCACGGGCATCTTCGTCGTACTCGGCGAAGCCGTGCCGGACGCGGGTCCCGCAGTCACCGTCTCCTTCCTCATCGCGGGGCTGACCGCGTTGTTCTCGGCGCTGTCCTACGCCGAACTGGCCGGCAGCATCCCCGTGGCCGGCTCCTCCTACTCCTACGCCTACGCCACCTTGGGCGAACTGGTGGCCTGGGTGTGCGGATGGTGCCTGCTGCTGGAGTACGGCGTATCCGTCGCGGCGGTCGCCGTCGGATGGGGCCAGTACATCGACGAACTGCTGCAAGGCACCCTCGGCGTGAACCTCCCGCAGGCGCTCTCCGCCCCGCCGGGTGAAGGAGGGCTCTTCAACGTCCCCGCGCTCCTCGTCGTGCTTCTCGCCATGGTCTTCCTGCTCGGCGGCGCGAAGGAGAGCGCCCGTGCCAACACCGTCATGGTGGTGGTGAAGATCCTGGCCCTGCTGCTCTTCTGCGCCGTGGCGGCCGCGGGCATCCGGGAGGGGAACTACCGGCCGTTCATGCCGATGGGCATGGCCGGAGTCAGCGCGGCAGGCGCCACCCTCTTCTTCTCCTACATCGGGTTCGACGCGGCATCCACGGCGGGGGAGGAGGCCAAGAACCCGCAACGCGACCTGCCACGCGCCATCCTGCTCTCACTCGTGCTGGTCACCGTGCTCTACTGCCTGGTCGCCGCCGTCGCGGTCGGCGCCCTGCCCTGGCGGAAGTTCGAGGGCAGCGAGGCGGCCCTGGCCGGCATCCTGCACAGCGTCACCGGAGCAGACCTGTGGCCCACGCTCCTCGCCTTCGGCGCCGTCGTGGCGATCGCGTCCGTCGTGCTGACCGTGCTGTACGGACAGACCCGCATCCTGTTCGCCATGTCCCGCGACGGACTGGTGCCGGCGGTCTTCTCCAAGGTCCACCCGCGCAGCGGCGCACCGCGGGCCAACACCGTCATCGTCTCGCTCTTCTGCGGCGCCCTCGCCGCGGCCGTGCCGCTCGGCCGTCTCGCCGACGCCACCAGCATCGGGACCCTCTTCGCCTTCGGTCTGGTCAACATCGCCGTGATCGTGCTGCGCCGGACCCGCCCCACGATGAGGCGGTCCTTCCGCGTCCCGGCCTCACCGCTCCTGCCCCTGGTCGGGCTCGGCCTGTGTCTGTGGATGATGTTCAGCCTCGACGCCGTGACCTGGGTCGTCTTCGGCGCCTGGATGGCGGCGGGCACTGTGGTCTACTTCGCGTACGGGATGCGCCGCTCCCGGCTGACGACCGCGGACGACTCCCCGTCCAAGCCCGCGAGCACGGAGGAGTGACCGACCCGCAGTGCCTCTGAACGAGCTCGACGAACGCATCGTCCACGTCCTCGCCGAGGACGCCCGCCGCTCCTACGCCGACATCGGAGCCGAGGTCGGCCTCTCCGCCCCCGCCGTCAAGCGCCGCGTGGACCGCCTGCGGGAGCAGGGCGCCATCACCGGGTTCACCGTCCGGGTGGACCCGGCGGCGCTGGGCTGGGAGACCGAGGGCTACATCGAGATGTACTGCCGCTCCAAGACCTCGCCCGAAGACATCCGAAGGGCCCTGGCCCGCTACCCGGAGGTCGCCTCCGCGTCCACCGTCACCGGCGAGGCCGACGCCGTGGTGCAGGTCTTCGCCTCCGACATGCGCCACTTCGAGCAGGTGCTGGAGCGCATCGCGGGGGAGGCGTTCGTGGAACGGACCAAGTCCGTACTGGTCCTCTCGCCGCTGCTGCGCCGCTACACCGCGGGGGCGCCGCGCTGAGCGGACGGTCCTCCTGCACCAGGTCGCGCAACGAATCACCGTTGCCGCTGAGAAAGGCGCAACGAAACGTGTCCTGATGCGCAATGGATGCGTCTTGTCCGCCGATGTGCCGGACCGTACGGTCGAAGCGTTACCCCGCACATCCGTACACCTGTACGCCCAGATCTTCCTCAGAGGTTCCATGACGTCGCTGTGCGTCGCGCTGCACCAGGGCCCCGGCGGT
>NZ_JACBXA010000377.1 GCF_013870515.1 Streptomyces albidus (ex Kaewkla and Franco 2022)
TCGCGCCCCAGCGCGAGACGGCCCGCGCGTGCGCCCGCGTCGTGCAGCGGAATGCGCACGGTCGTCAGGGCGGGGGAGGCGTCGGCGCTGAAGGGCAGATCGTCGAAGCCCGCGACGGAGATGTCCTCGGGGATGCGCAGTCCTTGGTCGCGCAGGGCGGCACATATCCCGAGCGCGACGGTGTCGTTGGCTGCCAGGACCGCCGTCACGTCGGGGACGCGGCGCAGGAGCTCGAGGGCGCCGTCGTAGCCGGAGGACCGGTCGTACGCACCGCCGTGCACGGTGAACTGCTCCGCGGTCTCCAGCAGTTCGGGTGCGCGCTCACGCAGCGCGAGCCGGTGGCCCTCGAGGCGGTCACGGGTGGTGGTGCGCTCGGCGGGCCCCGCCACGTAGCCGATGCGCCGGTGGCCGAGGGCCAGCAGGTGCTCAGTGAGGCGGCGGCTGCCGCCGCGGTTGTCGAAGGCGACGGTGACGATGCTGCGGTCGGTGGCTCCGTCTCCCGGTCTCTCGCCGCCTGGTGCGGGCTCGTGGAGGGCTTCGTGCTGCGCCTCCTCGTCGGGAGCGAGGGGAGGACGGCCGCACAGCACGATGCGGGTCCCGCCGGCGGCGAGGCGGCGGAGCCTCGTCGCGAGTGCGGCACCGTGCTCCTCGTCCTCGACGGCGCCGCCCGTCAGCACCACGGCGGCCGCGCGTTGGCGTTGCAGGTGGGTGAGATAGGTCAGTTCGCTCTCGGGGGAGCCGCCGGTGTTGCAGACGACGGCGAGCTTCTGGCCGCCCGTTCCTCCGGCGCCGCCCTGGCTCATCTGGCTCTGCACGGCGCTGGCGATGATGCCGAAGAAGGGGTCGGCGATGTCGTTGACGAGGACACCGACGAGGTCGGACGTGGCCGCGGCGAGCGCGCTGGCCGGACCGTTGACGACGTACTGCAACTCCTCGACCGCGCGCAGCACCCGGGTACGGGTGGCGCCCGCCACCGGGTAGTTGCCGCTCAGCACACGCGAGACGGTCGCTGCTGAGACCCCTGCTCGCGTTGCCACATCGGCCAGGGTCACTGCCATCCGGTCCTCCGTTGTCCACTGTCCACGGTCGTGCCGCCGTGACGCCGCCTCAGAACGGTCGTCGCCGTGCGGTCGTGCAGAGGTGCACCGCGCCGGCCGCGGCCGTACAGCTGTGCGTGCGGGCGTCGGGCGCCTCATGTTCTCACCCCGCGTGCGCTGCTGTGACCGCTACCGATTCGGGTGCACTGACGGAACGAGATGTTCCAGTCCGGTCGTGCACGGGTCTTGTCCTGTCATATCAAGCTGGTTTACCGTCCTCGGACGGAAAGCGCTTACTATCAACGAGGAGCCTTCTGCTGTATGCCCGTTGAGAAGACCCCCGTACGCGCCGCGGTCGTCGGCACCGGCGGCATCGTGACCGGCGCCCATCTGCCCGCGCTTCAGGCGCACTCCGACCGCGTACGTCTCGTGGGCGCGGTCGACGTCGACGAGACCCGCCTCGCGTCCTTCCTCGCACAGGCCGGTGACGGCGTGAGCGGATATCCGGGCATGACGGAGATGCTCGCGGCCGAGGAGCCCGACCTCGTCCTGATCGGCACCCCGCCCGCACTCCACGTGGAGCAGGCGCGCACCGCCCTGAGCGCCGGTGCGTGGGTGCTGTGCGAGAAGCCGCTGTGCCTCTCCCTCGCGGAGTACGACGAGATCGCCGCGGCCGAGGAGGAAGCGGGAGCGGACGGCGGAGGGCCGTACGCCTCCGTCGTCTTCCAGCACCGGTACGGCTCGGGAGCCGCCCACGCCCGCGACCTGCTGCGCGCGGGGGAGCTGGGAGCCCCGCTCGTGGCGCACTGCCAGACCACCTGGCACCGCGACACGGACTACTACGCCGTTCCCTGGCGGGGCCGGTGGGGCACCGAGGGCGGCGGCCCCACGATGGGCCACGGCATCCATCAGATGGACCTGCTGCTGCACCTGCTGGGGGACTGGAGCGAGATTCGGGCCATGGCCGGAAGGCTCGTGCACGACGTCGAGAGCGAGGACGTCTCCACCGCACTCGTGCGCTTCGAGAGCGGGGCCATGGCCACCGTCGTCAACAGTGTCCTGAGCCCCGACGAGGTCAGCCGCATACGCATCGACTGTGCCGACGCCACCGTCGAGTTGACCCACCTGTACGGATACGGGAACGACGACTGGGCCTACACCCCGGCACCCCACATCCGCGGGGAGCGGGAGCGCACGTCGCGCTGGAGCACTCCGGCAGCCGACGTGCCCAGTTCGCACGCCGCCCAGTTGGCCGGCTTCCTCGACGCCATGGAGAAGGGCGTGCGGCCCCCGGGAAGCGGCCGGGACGCGCGCCGCACCCTCGAATTCCTGGCCGCGCTCTACAAGTCGGCCTTCACCGCGCAGCCCGTGCACGCGGGCGAACTCACCCCCGACGACCCCTACTACAGGGCCATGCACGGCAACCACGCCGACTGGGCACCGAAGGAGCACTGAGAAAACGATGAGCGCCCCGCTGCCGATCACCGTCACGCACACGCACGGCGAGCGCATCCGCGTCGCCGCGGGCGGCACCGAGTTGCTGGCGTACGTCTACGCCCCCGACCCGGCGGCCTTCGAGTCACGCAAGCCGTACGTGCATCCGCTGCGCACGCTCAGCGGCAGCCTCGTCTCCGGCTACCGGCCCAACGACCACCGCTGGCACAAGGGTCTGCAGATGACTGCCAGCCATCTGTCGGGCCAGAACTTCTGGGGCGGCAACTGCTACGTGCACGGTGAGGGATATCTGGTCAAGCCCGAACTCGTCGGGTCCATGCGCCACGACGCCTTCGACTCCCTCGAAGTGGCCGACGACAGGCTGGACTTCACCGAACATCTCACCTGGATCGAGAACGGCGGCGAGGAGTGGGCGGACGAGCGGCGCCGCGTGGCCGTCCACTCGGCGGACGCGGCCTCCAGCTCGTACGTCATCGACTGGTCGATCCACTTGACCAACATCCGTGGAGAGTCGCTGCACTTCGGCTCACCGACCACGCACGGCAGGGAGATGGCGGGCTACACCGGTCTGCACTGGCGCGGCCCCCGCGACTTCACGGGCGGCCAGGTGCTCTCCCCGTCGGGGCCGAGCACCGACGAGGAGATGATGGGCCAGCCCGCCTCCAAGCACCCCTGGATCGGCTTCGTGGGCGAGCACGACGACGTGGACGCCCACTCCACACTCGCCTTCGCGCACGCCCCGGAGAACGCGGAGTCGGTGCACGGCTCGCACTGGTTCGTACGGTCCGAGCCGACGCCCACCATCGCCTTCTCGTGGGCCTTCTTCGAGGAGTTCACGCTGCCGCCGGGCGACTCCTTCAGCTACCGCTACCGGACGCTGGTCGCCGACGGCGCCTGGGAACCGGAGGAGATCGAGCAGCGCCTGAAGTCGCTGCCCTGGTGACTGAACGCCCGGCCCGTACGGGCCGGGCGCCCCGGTGAAGTGCCCTCGTGGAACCGACCGGAAGTACCGACCCTGGTGAACGGGAAGACCTGGACGCCGAGTTGAAGGGAGACCCCGCATGCTGGACGCTCCACTGCCGGGCGGGATCGGCCTGTCGCACATCAGCGCATACGAGTGGGAGGCCGCCGACGGAGCTTGCGGCGGCAGCCCGCACATCCACCTCGCCTGTACCGAGGCCTACGTCGTCACCGCCGGGGAGGGCGCGGTGCAGACGCTGACGGTCGAGGACGGATACACCGAGACCCCGCTGGAGCCGGGCGTGGTCGCCTGGTTCACCCCCGGCACCGTCCACCGCATGGTGAACGGCGCCGGTCTGCGCGTCACCGTGCTGATGCAGAACAGCGGCCTCCCGGAGGCGGGCGACGCGGTGTTCACGTTCCCGCCGGAGGTGCTGGCCGACCCCGAGGCGTACGCGGCCGCCGCCGCG
>NZ_JACBXA010000378.1 GCF_013870515.1 Streptomyces albidus (ex Kaewkla and Franco 2022)
TCCCCCGGTCGAGGCACTGCGGCCCGGGGTGTTCCTCGGGTTCGTCCCTGTCGGCGGGTTACGGCGCTCCCCGCATCCGCGCGAGGTAGGCGGCCGCCTGGGTCCTGCGTTCCATCCCCAGCTTCGCCAGGAGCTGTGAGACGTAGTTCTTGATGGTCTTCTCGGCCAGGTTCAGCTCGTGGCCGATCGCCCGGTTGGTCATGCCCTCGGCGATCAGATCGAGAATCTTCCGCTCCTGCTCGCTGAGGGCGCCGAGCCGCTCATCGGTGCGGTGCGCGCCTGACCGGAGCCGCTCCACCACACGGCGGGCGGCGTGGGGGTCGAGCGTGGACCGTCCGGCGGCCGCGTCCCGTACGGCCTTCTGGAGCTCGTTGCCGCGTATCCCTTTCAGCACATAGCCGGACGCCCCGGCCAGCACGGCGTGGGCCAGCGCTTCCTCGTCCGGGAACGAGGTGAGGATCAGGCAGGCGATGTCCTGGTCGAGTGAGCGCAGTTCGCGGCACACCTCGATGCCGCTGCCGTCCGGAAGGCGTACGTCGAGCACGGCGACGTCGGGGTCGGCGTCGGGAATGCGCTGAAGGGCGTCGGCGGCGCTGTCCGTCGCGCCGATCACCTCGATGTCCGGCTCCGCCGAGAGCATCTCGTGCACACCCCGGCGGATCACCTCGTGATCATCGAGCAGGAAGACTGTGATTTGGGCGTTTTCTTCCATTTTTTCAGTCTCACATACTGGTCTCCGCTCCGCCCTTCCCGCACTCTGGAGCTGCGGGATACCGTGCAGGGGTCTGCGGGGCCTGCAAGGCCGTGACCAGTGACGTCCCTGATCTTTCGGCTTGCTTGGGGATTTCCGAGTCGATTACTTGGAAATCCGAACAAAGTTGCAGGTCAGGGCAGCTTCATGCATGTATGGAGGTCTGGGCACGGCTTCATAGGGCCTCGACCGAGAGATCTAGTCACCGCTCGGTCACGTCCGTGTCGCACCCACCCCGTGCGCCGTACGGGGCCGGCGAGCCTCCCTCCGTCTGACGGGCGGGGGACCCCCAGGCCACCCGGCGACCCCGGAGGCCGGACAGAAGAGGAGCACACGTGACCGTGGAGAGCACTGCCGCGCGCAGCAAACCGCGCCGCAGCGGCACCGGAGGCAAGCGCGCCACGAAGAAGTCGGCGTCGGCGCAGACCGACGCCGGGAGCACGACAGCCGCATCCACCGCGAACGGCACAACCGCCGCGAACGGTGCGTCGGGCAAGCAGAGCCCGGCCCGTAAGACCGCCAAGCCCGCGAAGACCGCCAAGCCCGCGAAGGCAGCCGCCTCAGGCCCGGCGCGCAAGACCGCGAAGCCCGCCAAGACCGCCAAGGCAAGCGCGACCCGCAAGCCGGCGACGAAGACGGGCAGTTCGCGCAAGGCGAGCTCCACCGCACAGCAGGCCGAGTCCGGCCCCGAGCTCGTACAGCTGCTGACGCCCGAGGGCGAGCGGGTCGAGCACCCGGACTACTCCATCGACCTCTCCGCGGAGGAACTCCGCGGCCTGTACCGCGACATGGTGCTGACCCGGCGGTTCGACGCCGAGGCGACCTCGCTCCAGCGGCAGGGCGAACTGGGCCTGTGGGCTTCGCTGTTGGGCCAGGAGGCGGCGCAGATCGGCTCCGGCCGCGCGCTGCGCGACGACGACTACGTCTTCCCCACCTACCGTGAGCACGGCGTCGCCTGGTGCCGCGGGGTGGACCCGACGAAGCTCCTGGGCATGTTCCGCGGTGTGAACAACGGCGGCTGGGACCCGGCGAGCAACAACTTCCACCTCTACACGATCGTCATCGGATCGCAGGTGCTGCACGCCACCGGCTACGGCATGGGCATCAACCTGGACGGCTCCGACTCGGCCGTCATCGCCTACTTCGGCGACGGCGCGTCCTCGCAGGGCGACGTGGCGGAGGCGTTCACCTTCTCCGCGGTCTACAACGCCCCGGTCGTCTTCTTCTGCCAGAACAACCAGTGGGCGATCTCCGAGCCCGCCGAGCGCCAGTCCCGCGTGCCCATCTACCAGCGCGCCAGCGGCTTCGGCTTCCCCGGCGTGCGGGTCGACGGCAACGACGTGCTGGCCTGCCTCGCCGTCACCCGCGCCGCCGTCGAGCGCGCGCGCAGCGGCCAGGGCCCCATGCTCGTCGAGGCGTTCACGTACCGGATGGGTGCTCACACCACTTCGGACGACCCCACCCGCTACCGCCGCGACGAGGAGCGTGCGGAGTGGGAGGCCAAGGACCCCATCGCACGGCTCCGTGCTTACCTGGAGCGGGACGGCCTGGCCGACCCCGAGTTCTTCGAGGCCCTGGAGGAGGAGAGCGAGGCCATGGGCAAGCACGTGCGGGAATCGATCCGCACCATGCCCGACCCCGACACCATGGCGATCTTCGAGAACGTCTACGCCGACGGGCACGCGCTCGTCGACGAGGAGCGCGCCCAGTTCGCCGAGTACCTCGCGTCCTTCGCCGAATCAGCTGAATCCGAAGAGGGGGCCCGCTGACATGGCCGCTGCCACCAGTTCGACCGCTGCCGCCTCCGCTGCTCAGGCCGGCCCGGACGTACGCAAGATGCCCATCGCCAAGGCGCTCAACGAGTCGCTGCGCTCGGCGATGGAGAACGACCCCAAGGTCCTGATCATGGGAGAGGACGTCGGCAAGCTCGGCGGCGTCTTCCGCATCACCGACGGGCTCCAGAAGGACTTCGGCGAACAGCGCGTCATCGACACACCGTTGGCGGAGTCCGGCATCGTCGGCACCGCGATCGGTCTCGCCCTGCGCGGCTACCGGCCGGTCGTGGAGATCCAGTTCGACGGTTTCGTCTTCCCGGCCTACGACCAGATCGTCACGCAGCTCGCCAAGATGCACGCCCGCGCGCTGGGCAAGATCAAGCTGCCCGTCGTCATCCGCATCCCGTACGCGGGCGGAATCGGCGCCGTCGAGCACCACAGCGAGTCGCCGGAGGCGCTCTTCGCGCACGTGGCGGGGCTCAAGTGCGTCTCTCCGTCGAACGCTTCGGACGCCTACTGGATGCTGCGCCAGTCCATCGAGAGCGACGACCCGGTCATCTTCTTCGAGCCCAAGCGCCGCTACTGGGACAAGGGCGAGGTCGACGTGACCGCCATCCCGGCGCCGCTGCACGCCGCGCGGGTCGCCCGGCAGGGCGGCGATCTCACTCTCGCGGCCTACGGGCCGATGGTGAAGACCTGCCTGGAGGCCGCGACCGCGGCGCAGGAGGAGGGCCACTCGCTCGAGGTCGTGGACATGCGGTCGATGTCGCCCATCGACTTCGACACTCTCCAGAAGTCCGTCGAGAAAACCGGCAGGCTTGTGGTGGTGCACGAGGCACCTGTCTTCCTGGGGACCGGCTCGGAGGTGGCCGCCAGGATCACCGAGAGGTGCTTCTACCACCTGGAGGCTCCGGTGCTGCGTGTGGGCGGGTTCCACGCGCCGTATCCGCCGGCCCGGCTGGAGGACGAGTACCTTCCGGGTCTGGACAGGGTGCTGGATGCCGTCGACCGTGCCCTGGCGTACTGAGGAGAGTCGTGACGATGACTGAGAGCGCGACCCGCATCCGCGAGTTCAAGATGCCCGACGTGGGCGAGGGGCTCACGGAGGCAGAGATCCTCAAGTGGTACGTCCAGACCGGTGACACGGTCACGGACGGGCAGGTGGTGTGCGAGGTCGAGACGGCCAAGGCCGCCGTGGAACTGCCCATCCCCTTCAACGGTTCCGTCCACGAGCTGCGCTTCGAAGAGGGCACGACCGTGGACGTCGGCACCGCGATCATCTCCGTGGACACCGACCCCTCGGCCGGGCCGCTGGGAGGCGCCGACGGCGGGACGGAGGCGGCACCCGCCGGGAACGGCTCCGCCCCGTCCGGC
>NZ_JACBXA010000379.1 GCF_013870515.1 Streptomyces albidus (ex Kaewkla and Franco 2022)
TGGAGCTCGCCTCCTTCAGCACGTTCAGCGACATCCATCTACGCGCTGCTCTGGCTCGCCGAGCTCGAAGGGGCAGACCCGGAGGACCTGGCAGGCGGAGCCCACGGTGTGCTCACCCGGCAGGAGGCGACGTGGCTCTGGGTCGACACCGCGGCCGCCGTCACCGACCACGGTGAACAGCGCCTGCTCGTCGACCACTTGGAGACGGCCGTACAGGGCACGGTCCCCAAGCTGCTGGAGGAGGTGCGTGCCATCGGTCACCCGCGCACCGTGCAGGTCCTGGTCGCCCTCGCCGCCGCACACCCGGATCCCGCGCTGGCCAAAGCGGTGCGCCGTGCGGCCTTCCAGGTGCACACCGGGGGCCGCTGAGGAGAAGCCGCCGGGCCGCACGGCCGCGGCCCGCCCCGGGCGGAATAACCGCTTGCGGGTCGCCGCTAGACTGTTGACATGGCTACTCCTCTCACGCATTAGCGCCGTACGTGCGCTTCCCGCTCCCGTACGTACGCCCGTCACCCATGCCTGGAGTAGTCCGTGATCACCGCAACCGGTCTTGAGCTGCGCGTCGGCGCCCGCGTCCTGATCGAGTCCGCCACGTTCCGTGTCGCCAAGGGCGACCGCATCGGCCTCGTCGGCCGCAACGGCGCGGGCAAGACCACACTCACCAAGTGCCTTGCCGGAGAAGGCAATCCGGCCGCCGGCACCATCACGCGCGGCGGGGAGGTCGGCTACCTCCCGCAGGATCCCCGCACCGGCGACCTCGACGTCAGCGCCCAGGACCGGATCCTCTCCGCCCGCGGCCTCGATCTGGTCATGCGCCGGATGCGGGAGAACGAGGACCGCATCGCGCACGGCCAGGGCGCCACCCGCGAGAAGGCGCTGAAGAAGTACGAGCGCCTGGAGACCGAGTTCCTGACCAAGGGCGGGTACGCGGCGGAGGCAGAGGCGGCCACCATCGCCGCCAGCCTCGGCCTGCCCGACCGCGTGATGGGGCAGCCGCTGCACACCCTCTCCGGCGGGCAGCGCCGCCGCGTCGAGCTGGCGCGCATCCTCTTCTCCGACGCCGACACCCTGCTCCTGGACGAGCCGACCAACCACCTCGACGCCGACTCCGTGGTGTGGCTGCGCGACTTCCTCAAGACCTATCGCGGCGGCCTGATCGTGATCTCCCACGACCTGGCGCTGATCGAGACCGTCGTCAACAAGGTCTTCTACCTCGACGCCAACCGCGCGGCCATCGACGTCTACAACATGGGCTGGAAGCAGTACGTCGTCCAGCGCGAGGACGACGAGAAGCGCCGTAAGCGTGAGCGCAGCAACGCCGAGAAGAAGGCGGCCGCGCTCAACTCCCAGGCCGACAAGATGCGCGCCAAGGCCACCAAGGCCGTCGCCGCGAAGAACATGGCGCGGCGTGCGGAGAAGCTGCTGTCCGGGCTGGAGGCCGAGCGGGTCTCCGACAAGGTCGCCAAGCTGCGCTTCCCCGACCCGGCGCCGTGCGGCAGGACGCCGCTGATGGCGGAGGACCTCTCCAAGTCCTACGGCTCGCTGGAGATCTTCACCGGCGTCGACCTCGCCATCGACAAGGGCTCACGCGTCGTCATCCTGGGGCTCAACGGCGCCGGCAAGACGACCCTGCTGCGCCTGCTCTCCGGCATCGAGGAGGCGGACACGGGCAAGGTCGTCCCCGGTCACGGCCTCAAGCTGGGCTACTACGCCCAGGAGCACGAGACGCTGGACCCGCAGCGCACCGTGCTGGAGAACATGCGGACGGCCGCGCCCGACATGGACCTGGTCGACATCCGCAAGACGCTGGGCTCCTTCCTCTTCTCCGGCGACGACGTGGACAAGCCCGCGTCGGTCCTGTCGGGCGGCGAGAAGACTCGTCTGGCCCTGGCGACCCTCGTGGTCTCCTCGGCCAACGTGCTCCTGCTGGACGAGCCGACGAACAACCTCGACCCGGCCAGCCGCGAGGAGATCCTCGGCGCCCTGCACACCTTCACCGGCGCCGTCGTCCTGGTCACGCACGACGAGGGCGCGGTCGAGGCGCTGGAGCCCGAACGGATCATCATGCTCCCGGACGGTGTAGAGGACCTGTGGAGCGAGGGCTACGCGGACCTCGTCGCGCTGGCCTGATCCGGGCGATCTCGGCTCCTTGATCAATCTCCACTGGATCATTCGGCCGACGGTTGATCCTTCATCTGAGTGAGTGCGGCTGGTATTCCGGCGTGCCCCGCCCCCGGGCGTGCGGCGGCTGTGGCACGCGCCGCAAGCACTCTCGTGTGGCGTGTGTGGTGCTTGCTGACCTGGCGATTCGCCGACTCCCGAGCGCAGGCGCAACGCGCTCCCTGGACGGAATCCCACGCTCCGCCGGAAACGGTCCGTAGCCCTCCGCTCACGGGTCTTCGACGGACCTTGCCGAATGGGTGGCCAGAAGCAGGGGGAGGGGTGATCATGAGAGTCACGTAGCGCACTTCCCATGAGGAGGCACGGGTGGCCGAGACTCTGAAGAAGGGCAGCCGGGTGACCGGCACCGCGCGCGAGAAGCTCGCGGCAGACCTCAAGAAGAAGTACGACGGCGGCGCGAGCATCCGGGCGCTGGCCGAAGAGACAGGACGTTCCTACGGTTTCGTGCACCGGATGCTCAGTGAATCCGGTGTGGCCCTCAGGGGTCGGGGCGGAGCCACACGAGGCAAGAAGTCCGCCTCAGCCTGACAGGGCTTCCAGGCATCCGCTCCGGTGGTTACTCTTCGGTTACTTGACCGCTGAGTAACCACCGGAGGATGTCGATGACCCTGCTGGACAAGGACGGCGTGCGCCTCGCCGTGGACGGCGCGGTGGCCACGGTCACGCTCGCCAATCCGGCCAAACGCAACGCCCAGTCGCCCGCCCTGTGGCGTGCGCTGACCGAAGCGGGCCGCATGCTGCCCGGCGACGTCCGGGTGGTGGTGCTGCGCGCCGAGGGCAAGTCCTTCTCCGCGGGCCTGGACAGGCAGGCCTTCGACCCCGAGGGGATCGACGGCGAGCTGTCCTTCGTCGACCTGGCCCGTGCCTCGGACGAGGAGATCGACGGGACCATCTCGACGTATCAGGATGCCTTCCGCTGGTGGCGGCGTCCCGACCTGATCAGCGTCGCAGCCGTGCAGGGCCATGCCATCGGAGCGGGATTCCAGCTCGCCCTGGCGGCCGATCTCCGGGTGTGCGCGGACGACGTGCAGTTCGCCATGCGTGAGACCAGCCTCGGCCTCGTCCCCGATCTGACCGGCACGCACCCCCTGGTCGGAATCCTCGGTTACGCCCGTGCGCTGGAGATCTGCGCCACGGGCCGCTTCGTGCACGCGTCGGAGGCCGAGCGGATCGGGCTCGCCAACCTCGTGGTCCCGGCCGGTGAACTGGACGGTGCCGTCGCCGATCTGGCGGGCGCTCTGCTGGCGGCGCCCCGCAACGCGGTCGTGGAGACCAAGGCCCTGCTCGCGGGTGCGCACTCCCGTACGTACGAGGAGCAGCTCGCTGCCGAACGGGCGGCGCAGACGCGGCGCCTGCGCGACCTGGTGGGCCTCGGCGACTGAGCCGGCCTCGCCCCCGTCCCGGGTCCCGGCTTCGAGACTCGGGATCTCAGCGGCGGTTACGGGGCGGGCCGAGGGCCGTCACCCGGCCCGGACGCTTTCCTGCCCCGTCCGCTCCCCGCCGGAGCCGATGTCCGGATCGATCGCGCTGATCAGCACCGCGACGGTCACGGGCACCGTCGGCTCCGGGGCGTCCCATGCCGCGGCCTTCACGGCCGCCCGCCGTACCGCCCGTGCCACATCCAGGGCACGGGTGCCGTCGGCGACCGCGAGCTGGATCTGGAGATGCCGCCCCCCGCCCGGCTGGTCCGTGACGGTCACGGCC
>NZ_JACBXA010000038.1 GCF_013870515.1 Streptomyces albidus (ex Kaewkla and Franco 2022)
TCGGCCTCCACCACCTCGCGCAGCAGCTCAGCGGCCCGCGGCGACAGCTCACCGCTCATCGCACCGGGCTTCCAGTCCGCCGCTCTCACCACCGCGCTCGCGTTGGTGCTGGCCGGCGCCGCGCCCCTGGGCAGCGTTCCCCTCGCTCTCGGCGTCGCGCTGCTTCAGGCCGTGACCGCCGCCGGCTGGTTCCGGCTGAACGGCATGTGGCCCGCCCGGCAGGGAATCGCGCTCGCCTTCCTCGCGGGCCTGGCGACCGACGCGGGCCTGCTGCTGGCGGACGACGCCGACACCCCCGCCGTACTGATCGGCGTCCTCGGTGTGTGGTGCCTGCTCACCCTCACGCTCCACCTGCGCAACCACTCCGGCCCCGACGAGCGGCTCTACGCCCTGACGGCCGCCTTCACCGCCACCGCCCTCACGGTCGTCGCGGCGGGCTTCCTCGCCTCGCTCGACGTGGCGACGGCGGACGCCGTGACGGTCGGTGCGGCCGCGGTGGCCGTCGCCACGCTCGCCCGTACGCTGCCGCTGCCACCGTTCGTCTCACCCTGCGTCGCGCTGCTGGCCGCCGCGGGAGCGGGCGTGGCGATCGGGCAGCTCACCGCGCTCGGTGGCGCCGCCGCGTCGACGGCGCCGACGGCTGCCGGCGGACTCCTCGGCCTGGCAACCGGCGGATGCGCACTCATCGGTCTGAGGGTCGCGAGCTACGACTATCCGTCGCGCTTCGTCCACATGACAGCGGGCGTGGCACTGCCTCTGGCCCTCGCGGCACCGGCCGTCTACCTGTTCGGCAGAGCCGTCGTCTGACAGGCGCTCACGTTAGGCTCGCCGCAGGCCGGCGGCCCGTAGAACCGTCGGGCCCCGCAGTGCGTCGGATCAGTATGTCGGACAGTCAGAGACCGCCAGAGCATGGGGGAGATCGCAGATGCGCGCACTACGCAGAGGGCTCATCGTCCTCTTCGTCCTCGCGGTGCTGTTCGTCGCCGCCGACCGTCTCGCGGTCACGCTGGTCGAGGGCGAAGCAGCCGAGAAGATCAAGAACGCGAAGGGTGTGCCCTCCACCGCCGAGACCTCCGTCGACATCAAGGGCTTCCCCTTCCTGACCCAGGTCGTCGGCAGGGAGCTCGACGAGGTCGACGCCGAGCTGACGGGGATGAAGACCCAGGCGGCGGACGGCGGCGATCTGACGGTCACCCGGGTCGACGCGCAGCTGAAGGACGTCCGCATCAACAGGGACTACGACGGCGCCGTCGCCGACGAGGCAACGGGCTCCGCCTTCGTGACGTACAAGGACCTGACGGGCGCCGCCCCTGACGGCGTGCGCGTGAACTGGGGCGGCAAGGACGACAAGGGCAAGGGCCGGGTGAAGGTGACCGCCGGTATCTCCCTGCTGGGCCAGAAGTTCGAGCGAAGCGTCACCAGCACCGTCAGCCTCTCCAGGAACGACACCGTGAAGCTGCACGCCGACGAGGTGCCCGGCGGCGACATCCCCGGCCTCGAGGACACGATCCGAGAGAGGATCGACTTCGCGCGGAAGATAGCGGGACTGCCTCCGGGGCTGGAGCTGGACAGGGTCGAAGCCACGAAGAAGGGCATCGAGCTGTCCGTACGCGGCAAGGACGTCAAGCTCGGGAACTGAGCACCCGCCCGGCCGCGCACCCCGGGCATCACGCTGGAACGCCGCCGTCCCGGTCCACGAGACGGCGGCGTCCGGGACCCAGGCAGAACCGCCTTCGGACACCCCCGCGACCACGCCGGAGCGAGCTCGCCGGAGCCCCGAATCCCATATTGCGGTCCCTGTCGTCTCACAATATGGATCTGCGGTGACACAGGGCACCCACCGTCCTTACGATCGACACCATGAAGCGACAGGCGGACCTCACGAAGCGACGTGCAGTCGACTTGTGCCGCGTCGCAGCGATGCTCTGTCGCACTTCCTCCTGAGGCTGCCGCCCGCACGCCCCCGTCTGAGCCTCTCAGCAGCTCAGCGACCGCGCGGCCGCACCTCATCAGCCCGCCGACATCCCGGCTTTCGCGCTGCACGGCGCCGTGTGCGCGTGTGCCTGACGGCCCCCGTTTGTACGTGCGCACCCGATCCGCCCCGTACGCACCAGCTCATCACCAACACGCCTCGGAGGAGAAACTCATGAGCCGTAGTGACGTCCTCGTAGACGCCGACTGGGTCCAGGACCGCATCGACGACCCCAAGACGGTCATCGTCGAGGTCGACGAGGACACCTCGGCCTACGACAAGAACCACATCAAGAACGCCGTACGGATCGACTGGAAGCAGGACCTCCAGGACCCGGTGCGCCGTGACTTCGTCGACCAGGAGGGCTTCGAGCAGCTTCTCTCCGCCAAGGGGATCGGCAACGACGACACGGTCGTGCTCTACGGCGGCAACAACAACTGGTTCGCCGCCTACGCCTACTGGTACTTCAAGCTCTACGGCCACCAGGACGTGAAGCTGCTCGACGGCGGCCGCAAGAAGTGGGAGCTGGACTCCCGCGACCTGGTCGAAGAGGTGCCCAGCCGCCCGCAGACCAGCTACAAGGCCAAGCCGCAGGACACCTCGATCCGCGCCTTCCGCGACGAGGTCGTCGACGCGATCGGCACCAAGAACCTGGTGGACGTCCGCTCGCCCGACGAGTTCAGCGGCAAGCTGCTCGCACCGGCCCACCTTCCGCAGGAGCAGTCCCAGCGTCCTGGCCACGTGCCGAGCGCCCGGAACATCCCGTGGTCGAAGTCGGCCAACGACGACGGCACCTTCAAGTCGGACGACGAGCTGAAGGAGCTGTACGAGGGCGAAGGCGTCGACCTGGGCAAGGACACCATCGCCTACTGCCGCATCGGTGAGCGCTCCGCTCACAGCTGGTTCGTCCTGCACGAGCTGCTGGGCCAGCCGAACGTCAAGAACTACGACGGCTCCTGGACCGAGTACGGCTCGCTCGTCGGCGTTCCCGTCGCCGTCGGCACCGAAGGCTGACCGACTCCTTCCCCCTCGGCCCTTCGGGCCTGGGCGGGGCCCCGAGCACGCACCGAAGAGAACCGAAGGGAAAACCATGTGCGGAGCCAAGGCAGGCGGCCCTGACGCCTCCACGATCAAGCCCGGCGAGACGACGATCCAGGGCAACGTGACCCGCGGCGGCGAGCCCGTCACCGGTTACGTGCGACTCCTGGACTCCACCGGTGAGTTCACCGCGGAGGTCCCCACCTCCGCGACCGGCCAGTTCCGCTTCTACGCGGCCGAGGGCACCTGGACCGTACGCGCCCTGGTGCCGGGCGGCACGGCGGACCGTACGGTCGTCGCACAGGACGGAGGCCTCTCGGAGGTCGCCATCGCGGTGTGAGCTGCGTGTGAGGCGTCCGCGCGACGCACAACGTGACGTCCGGCGCCGTGCGCCGGCGTACAGGTGAGGGAGCCGTTCCCCGGGTGACCGGGGGACGGCTCTTTCGTGTGTGCTCCGCGGCATACGCTTGCGCTCATGGCAGCAACCAAGAAGCTCGTGATCAAGGTGACGGCCGGTGCGGACGCCCCGGAGCGCTGTTCGCAGGCGTTCACCGTGGCGGCGGTGGCCGCGGCGAGCGGCGTCGAGATCTCTCTCTGGCTCACGGGGGAATCGGCGTGGTTCGCGCTGCCCGGCCGTGCCGCGGAGTTCGAACTGCCGCATGCCGCGCCGCTGCCCGAGCTGATCTCGGGCATCCAGTCCGCCGGCCGGATCACTCTGTGCACGCAGTGCGCGGCACGCCGCGGCATCGAGGAGAAGGACGTCCTGGAGGACGTGCGGATCGCAGGCGCCCAGGTCTTCGTCAGCGAGATCATGGGCGACGGCGTGCAGGCGCTCGTCTACTGAACGGCCCGGCGCCCCGTCCACAGGCCGTGTACGACGCCTCTGTGGCCGCCGACTAGAATCGGACCCGTACGTCAACAGCACACTTCGGCACATCCAAGGAGCACACCCCGTGCTTGAGGCATTCTTCACCGCACTGATGGTCCTGGTCTGCGTGGGCACCGCGGCCTTCGCCGGTCTCACACTCAAGAAGCTCTACCAGGGTCAGCGCTGACCACGGCCTTCGCGCCCGGTCCGCTCCGCGCCCCTCCTCTTCCGGCTCCCTACAGATCGTCTGAGTCCTCATGATCGAGATCCCGTCCGACCTGCACCCGGACCTCGTCCCGCTCGCCTTCCTGCTCGGCAACTGGCAGGGCGCGGGCGTCGCCGCCCTCGACGGCGACGACGGCCCCGGCACCGACAAGTGCAACTTCGGGCAGGAGGTCACCTTCACTCACGACGGGCGCGACTTCCTCGAGTACGTCTCGCACACCTGGCAGCTCGACGAGGAAGGCAACAAGGTCCGGCCTCTGGAGAGCGAGACCGGGTTCTGGCGGATCGACTCCGAGCGCAAGGTCGAGGTCGTCATGATCCGCGACCAGGGCGTGGCCGAGGTCTGGTACGGCGAGATGGCCGACCAGAAGCCGCAGATCGACCTCGCCACGGACGCCATCGCCCGTACGCCTTCGGCCGCCGAGTACAGCGGGGGCAAGCGGCTGTACGGATACGTCAAGAGCGACTTGATGTGGGTCGGTGAGCGCGCAGCTCCGGGAGTGCCGCTGCACCCGTACATGTCGGCCCACCTGAAGAAGTCGGTCGACCCGAGGGAATGGGCGAAGGACCTGGGCGATCTGCCCGACGACGGCATCGCCTTCTTCCGCTGAGCGACGGTTCTACACTGGCGGAGTGGTGAGCACGGACTGGCAGAGCGACCTCCGAGCGCGCGGATACAGGCTGACTCCGCAGCGCCAGCTCGTCCTGGAAGCCGTCGACAAGCTCGAGCACTCCACACCGGACGAGATCCTCGCCGAGGTCAGGCGCACGGCGGGCGGCGTCAACATCTCCACCGTGTACCGCACGCTGGAGCTGCTGGAGGAGCTCGGCCTCGTCTCGCACGCACACCTCGGCCACGGCGCCCCGACCTACCACCTCGCCGACCGTCATCACCACATGCACCTGGTCTGCCGGGACTGCACCGAGGTGATCGAGGCCGATCTGGCGGTGGCCGCCCCGTTCGCCGACAGCCTCCGCGAGGCGTTCGGCTTCGACACCGACATGAAGCACTTCGCCATCTTCGGGCGCTGTGCGGAATGCTCCGCGCGGCAGCCCGAGCAGTCCGCGCCGGCGACTGACGACGCGGCCTCCGGGCCCAACGGGGAGCAGGCCTCGAAGAGCGCCCGAGAGGCGTCGTAGTCTGGTCGTATGTCCTTCAACAGCCCGATCCGCTGCCTGCTCGTGCTGCCTGGTGGTGCCGCATGAACTCTCCGCTCCTCTCGTTGCCCGGCGCCGTCGCCGCCGAGGGCCAGGACGAAGGTGTCGCCGCGCACTACGGCGACCTCTTCCGTGAGCAGCGCTCGCTGGCCGCGGGCGCCGGTTTCGTGGATCTGTCCCACCGCGGAGTCGTCGCCGTCTCAGGCGACGACCGGCTGTCGTGGCTGCACCTGCTGCTGACCCAGCACGTCAGCGAGCTCCCGCAGGGCCACGCCACGGAGGCGCTGATCCTCTCCGCCAACGGGCACATCGAGCACGCGCTCTACCTCGTCGACGACGGCGCCACCGTCTGGATGCACACCGAGCCCGGCTCGCAGGACGCTCTCATCGCCTACCTGGAGAGCATGCGGTTCTTCTACCGCGTCGAGATCGCGGACCGCACCGAGGAGTACGCGGTCGTGCACCTCCCCGCCGGCTCCATCGCCGAGGCCCCCGAGGGCACCGTCGTACGCGAGACCGCTCACGGCCGCGACCTCTTCCTCCCGCGCTCCGGGCTGAAGTCGTTCGCCGACGAGAGTGGTCCCGCCATCGGTCTGCTCGCGTACGAGGCACTGCGCGTCGAGGCGCACCGGCCGCGGCTGGGGATGGAGACCGACCACCGCACCATCCCGCACGAACTGGGCTGGCTCGGCACCGCAGTTCACCTCGAGAAGGGCTGCTACCGCGGCCAGGAGACGGTCGCCCGGGTGCACAACCTGGGCAAGCCGCCGCGGCGGCTGGTGTTCCTGCATCTGGACGGAAGCGACGTACGCCTTCCGGTACACGGCGACTCCGTACGGCTCGCCGAGGACGGCCCCGAAGGGCGCAAGCTCGGCTTCATCACTACCGCCGCCAGGCACCACGAACTCGGGCCGATCGCCCTGGCGTTGATCAAGCGCAACGTCCCGGTGGACGCCCCGCTGATCGCGGGCGAGGACGCCACGGCCGCGGCGCAGGAGGTCGTCGTCGCGCCGTGAGGGCGACGCCCCGCCGCGTCAGACCTCCAGCAGGACCGTGAACGGACCGTCGTTGGTCAACGAGACCTTCATCTCCGCCCCGAACCTGCCGGTCGCCACTTCCGCGCCCAACTCGCGCAGCTGGGCGACGACTTCGTCCACCAGGGGTTCGGCGACCGGCCCGGGGGCGGCGGCGTTCCAGGTGGGGCGGCGGCCCTTGCGTGCGTCGCCGTAGAGCGTGAACTGGCTGATCACGAGCAGCGGGGCGCCCAGGTCGGAGCAGGACTTCTCGCCCTCCAGGATCCGGACCGTCCATAGTTTGCGGGCGAGTTGGGCCGCGGTGGCCGCGGTGTCGTCGTGCGTGACACCGACCAGCACGCACAGTCCTTGCCCGACGATCTCCCCGACGGTCCGGCCGTCCACGACGACCTCCGCACCGTCCACTCTCTGCACCACAGCTCGCATAGCAGCCATCATGCCCTGCCGCTCGGCGATCTGTTCGCATGCTCCGGATGGGTGCGACATCGCTGCGCGGGAGCCCCGCACAATGGCACGATGCGCACAGGCGGTACGTACCGCTGCTCTCATCACCAATGCGGCCATAAAGGATGAAGGGGACACCTTCCATGAGCGCAACCGGCGCCGCCCGTACGCCTGGTGGCCTGCCCGCCGCCCGTGACGGCTCGTCCAGAGCCGGCTCCGCGTCCGCAGCCCGCACCGCGGGCGCAGAGGTCGCGGAGCCCGAACTCCCCGCACTGCCCGATCTTCCCGTGCTGGACGGGCTGGGGCTTCCCGAGCTCCGTGCGCTGCTCCGTCGCGCCCAGCAGGAAGAGGGGGACCTGAGCTACGTACGGCGTCTCCTCCAGGGCCGCATCGACATCCTCCGGGCCGAGCTCGCCCGGCGCAGCGCACCCGGGTCGCCGCTGCTGGACCTCCTTCCGGAGATCCTGACCGACGAGCCCTCCCGGCACCGCTCCTCCGCCCGCCACGTGACGCTCGGCACACCCCGCAGCGAGGAGTACCGCTCCCTGGCCGAGACGATGCTCTCGGAGGTCGAGCTGAGCGACCTCACCGCCCGTACGGACGACGAGCTCCACGACGCCATGGGCCGCCTCGTGCGCTACGAGCAGGACGTCTCGCAACGGCGGCAGGTGATGCAGCGCACGGCGGACGGGTGCAGCACGGAAATCGCCCGAAGGTACCGTGAAGGGGAAGCGCAAGTGGAAGACCTGCTCCCCTAGTCGAGGCGACGGGGCACGGTCAGCAACTGAAAGGCCGGCCGCCGATGCCCTCCCTCACCTCCGATACCGGTGCCCCCGACGGGATACCGCCGGTGCTTGCCGAAGTCGTACGCGACGGCTTCGTCGAGGGACATCACCGCGGTTCGCTCGTGGTGCTGGCACCCGACGGCAGCATCGAGAAGTCGCTGGGCGACCCCGGCTCCCCCTTCTTCCCCCGTTCGTCCAACAAGCCCGTGCAGGCGTCGGCGATGCTCCGCAGCGGGCTCGATCTCTCAGGCGCCCGGCTGGCACTGGCCACGGCGAGCCACTCCGGTGAGCCCTTCCATCTCGACCTGGTCCGCCGGATGCTCGCGGAGAACAACCTGAGCGAGTCGGACCTGCAGTGCCCCGCCGAACTCCCCCTGGACCAGGGTGAGGCGGAGCGCGCCCTGGCCGCGGCCGGCCCGGACGGGCAGGCCGCCCGCAGCCGCCTGTTCATGAACTGCTCGGGCAAGCACGCGGCGATGCTCCACGCCTGCGTGGTCAACGGCTGGCCCACGGAGACCTACCTGGACCCCGGCCACCCCCTCCAGAAGCTCATCGCCGAGACGCTCGAGTCCCTCTCCGGCGACGCCGTCTCCCACGTCGGTACGGACGGCTGCGGCGCCCCCCTCATGGCGATCTCCCTCACCGGGCTCGCACGGGCGTTCCGCGCCATCGCCCTCGCTCCGCCGGACAGCCCGGAGGGCAGGGTCGCCGACGCCATGCGCACGCACCCCGAGTACGTCGCCGGCACGCAGCGCAGCGACACCTGGCTGATGCGCGAAGTGCCGGGCGTGATCGCCAAGGTGGGCGCCGAGTGCGTCCAGGCGGTCGCCTTCCCGGACGGCCGGGCCCTCGCCTTCAAGATCTACGACGGCGGGAACCGTGCGCTGGGCCCCGTGCTCGCCCGTACGCTCGCGACGCTCGGCGTCGACTCACCGGTGCTGGACCGCATCGCCGACTCGCCTCTGATGGGCGGTGGACGGAAGGTCGGCGAGGTGCGGGCGGCCTTCTGACCTCGTCCGACGAGCCTCCGGAAGCTGCCCGGGCGGAACGTTAATCCAGGTGCGCCCCGCGGGCGACCCGGCCTAACGTGACGCGCATGGCCCTCGACATCCGGACTCTGACCTCCCCCGACGAACTGCCCGGCTGGCTGCGTGCTGTCTCCGTCGGCTTCCTGCGCTCCCCCGAGGTCACCGATGAGGCCGTCGCCGTCCTGGGCCGGGACATTGAACTCGCGCGGACACAGGGCGCGTTCGACGACGGCCGCTGCGTCGGCACGTTCCGTACGACTCCGCAGCAGATGACGGTTCCCGGCGGCGCGAGCCTGCCGTCCTGCGCGGTCACGAACGTCACCGTCTCCCCCACACACCGCCGCCGGGGGCTGCTCACGCGGATGATGGGCGAGGCGCTCGTCGAGGCGAAGGGGCGCGGGGACGCCTTCGCTTCGCTGATCGCCGCCGAGTACCCGATCTACGGGCGGTACGGCTTCGGCCCTGCCGCCTGGACCGCGGAATGGGAGGTCGAGGTCGCGCGCACCGGGCTGGACCCGCGGCACTCCGGTCCTGCCGACGGCCGCGTGGACTTCGCCGATGCCGATGAGATACGCGACATCGGTCCGTCACTCCACGAGCGCTACCGCGCGCAGCCTCACCGGCAGGGAGTCATCGACCGTCCCGAACGCTGGTGGATGGTGCACACGGGCGAACGGCGCTTCTCCGGGGACGAGTTCACCCCGCCCTTCTACGTCGTCCACCGGGACGCCCACGGCGAGCCGCAGGGCATGGTCTCGTACACGGTGCGGGAGCGGTGGGACGGCAAGCTGCCGCAGAACACCGTCGACGTGCAGTTCCTGACGGCCCTGACGCCAGCCGCGGAGCGCGCCCTCTGGCACTTCGTGCTCTCCATCGACTGGGTGACCCGCGTACGTTCCGGCCTCCGCGCCCCGGACGACGTGCTGCCGCTGCTGCTGCCCGACCCCCGGGCGGCCGTGCTGCAGACCTGCGCGGACTTCCTGTGGCTCCGCCCGCTCGACGTGCCGCGCATGCTGGAGTCCCGCAGCTACACCACGCAGGGCACCCTCGTCCTGGACCTGCGCGACGAGGCAGGGCTCGCAGGTGGGAAGTTCCGGCTGGAGGCGGGGCCTGACGGCGCCTCGTGCACGTCCGCCCGATCTCAGGACGCCGATCTGGTCCTGGACATCGGGGAGTTGGGGACGCTGTACCTGGGCGACGAGTCGGCGGTACGGCTCGCCGCGCTGGGCCGCGCCGAGGAACGTCACGAGGGCGCCGCCGAGTTGGCGGACGCCCTCTTCCGTACGTCACGACGCGCGTGGTGCCCGGACATCTTCTGAGCCTGGCTCCTTGCCCGGACGTCGCGCGGTTCAGACGATCAACATCGTGAGCACGACTGCGCCTATGCAGCTGCAGGTGATGTTCTTCGCCTTCACTCCGACACTCAGCAGTACGAAGCCGATGACTCCGAGGGCACCGAACTGCCACTCCACCAGTCGCTCGAAACCAATGACGACACCTGCGAGCACAAGGGCGAACAGAGGCATGGCATTCCCTCCTTCTTCGAGCAAGGAACGGTGCGTGGGGGGAAGTGCGCCCATACGTCGTCGGACAGGCGGCAGGACCGGAACGCGCGATGTTGGCGGGTACTGCGCTTACTTGGATGATAGCTGCGGAACTTGTTCGCCATCTCGATCAGTTGTCCACCAACTTCGTTCGAAGTCTCCCCACTTGGCGATGGCTTAAAAACAGTTGGCGAACAACTCCCGCGGCTTGGCCGGAAGTTGTACCTTCTTGTTGTGGACAAGACGAGACCCGCCGAGCACGGACAGCCACCGCACGAGGCGATCGCGGCCACACTCCGTGAACGGATCCAATCCGGCGAGCTGCCGCAGGGCGCCCGCATCCCGACGCAGAAAGACCTGGCAGGCGAGTTCGGTGTCAACCGGACGGTCGTACGCCAGGCTCTCGACGCCCTCAAACGCGACGGCTTCCTCACGGACACCGGCCGCGGCGCACCACCGACAGTGGCCGAGCCCGCCCACTCCCATCACACGCCGAAGCCGGCGGGCACGGAGTTGGCGGAGCGGCTGTACGAGGCGTTCCGATCGGATCACGTCACGATCGACACGTACTCACTGACGACGGAGACCTTGAACAACGCATTGGCGCGACCGCACCGGTCCATCGTCGACAAGACGCTCACTCCGCGCTCGGTCACCGTGCGCGCGATCATCCCCAGTCCGGACGCGTATCTCGCCCTGCCGAGGCTCGTGGACGACGCGACCGACCGCCGCCCGCTCAAGCGGCTCCATGCGATCCAGAGGACCTGGGCAACGGCACTGCGCATGAGCCTCGGCGCCTTCAAGGACCGATATGACGTACCCGAAGTCTCATGCGAGATTCGGACTGTGCCCGCGACGCCCCTCCAGAAGCTGTACGTCCTCAACGGCAGCGAAGCACTCATGGGTTACTACCACGTGATTCGCGACAAAGTCACCTACAGAGGAGAAGAGCTGGACATCTACGATGTCATCGGCCTTGAGTCGACGCTCTTCCGCTCGTCAATCCACGACCACGACCAGCAGGACAACATGTTCGTCGAGGACTCCAAGAACTGGTTCCAGTCTCTGTGGAAGACCATTGCCGAGCCCATGGATCTCGACTGAGCTTCTTCCCCGGGATCGAATACGTCACCGACCGTACCGATTCACCTCGAACAGCGGATAAAGAGGCGTTATCGCAAGCGGCGAACGGAGCGCGAGGGACTCGGCTGCCCAACACCCGTCTGGTTCTGGGACTCCAGTGCCTTCAACACGTCTCCGAGCGATGACACGACATTCTCAACGCCTGCCGAAGCGAGCGCGGCTGCGCGAGCCAGGTCCGGCGCATAGCCGAGGAACTGCACACCCGCGGCCCGCGCAGCTTCCGCGTCGCTCGCCTGATCGCCGATCATGAGGCAACTCCGAGCGGGCAGCCGTGCGAGGCTGACAGCACGATTCACGCAGTACGGATCCGGCTTCATCAGCGACGGATCGCTTGGATCTCTTCCGATCACGTGGTCGAACAGGCCCTCGATGCCTTGTGCCCGGAGGTACCCGCGCACAGCACCAGCGGCGTTGTTGGTCGTCACCAACAACCTCTTGCCTCGCTGGCGCAGAGCCACCGTCAGCTCGGCGGCGTACGGGGTCGGTCTCGCGCTCGACACAGCAATCTCCTCGTGCTGCGTCAGCTGTTTCTCCAACTCGGCGTGCAGCAAGGCCGCTTGTTCAGGGGCCCTGTCGGCCGAATACGCGAGAGCCAGACCACGGAGGATGGCATGGGCTTCGACCGAGGCATCCAGGCCACGTGGCAGATCACCCCACACGGACTTCGCACCTTTCTTCAGCTCATCCGCGACAAATACTGCCGGATGCCCTGAGAAAGCGTCACAGAGTGGGCCGTCGAAGTCGAAGAGAACGGCACCGGCAGCTTGTATCAACTCACCTGCGGCTGCCGGGTCGTTGTGCGGGAGATCCTCAGTCGGACTCACACCCTCAGTGTGCGCGAGCCCCCGCGGCGAAGCACCCTCATTGTTCGAAGGCGACTCGAATTCGAGGGGTACTCGTGTGCTCAGCCATGTTCGGTGACGGCTTCACTGTGTGCCGGGGTTCGGACCAGCAAGAAGGCGGTAAGGTTCACGTCTTATCAGCCACTGAGCTCGCACAGGAAAGTCCACCGATGACCTCCCATGCGTTTCGGCACGCTTCTCGCGCCGGCAGCGTCGACGGTCCGTTGCAGGGCTATCACCGCGAGTGGTATGTCGTACGCCCCCACCCCGAGCTGACCGATATGGGCCGGGTGAAAGTAGGGGAGCCTCGCCGTGGCATCCCGTGGTTCGACCGCCGGTCCTTCCCGTACGAGGACGAGCTCCTTCCGAGGCTTGCCGACCTCGGAACGCTCAGCATCCCCCCGGTCCGGCGCCTCGAGTCTCTCGGGCTGGTGGTCCACGGATTCGTGGAAGGGGAGTCACTCGCGTCGTTGTGCCCAGCCGGCACAGCCGTGGACGAGGGCCTCCTGAGTCAGATCATGTCGGTCTTCGGTGAGTTGGCCCGCGTCCATCCCGACACCGTCGTCAAGTGGGGAATCGGCGAAAGCGGCATGGGGGAGGGCGATTGCCGACAATTCCTGCAGGGTCTCATCCGGTTCACCCGCGACGATGTGTACGAACCGAACCGTGAATGGTTCGGTGAACTGTTCGAGCAACTCGGTGTCCCCGCCGATGCGCTGGCGCCGGATTCGTGGCTCGTGTCCGAGGCCGCGGAACTCTCCGCCCACCGCCCTTTTTGCCTGCTGCACGGAGACCTGCACCGTGCGAACTTCATCGTGGACCACGAGGGCCGTCTCTGGACCATCGACTGGGAGCTCGCCACGGTGGGTGACCCTCTCTACGATCTCGCCACCCACCTGCACCTGATGAACTACCCCGTCGACCAGCAGCACGAGGTCGAGGAGCAGTGGCGGGCCACGATGCACGAGGTGCTCCCGGGCGCGACTGCCGGCTTCCACGCCGACCTGCCTCGCTATCTGGCCTACAAGCGCGCTCAGTCCGTCTTCACCGACGTCGTACGCCAGGCAATGGCGCTTCGCAGCTGTGAGACGCCCGAGGAGCGAGCCCACCAGTTGAAGCGCACCGGCATGACGATCAAGGGTGTACTCGAACGTGCCAGGAGCAGCCTGAACCCGGCCACGGTGCCCGACGCCGAGACGATCGAGTCGATCTACGCCGAATTCACGTCCCTGACCAGGGACGAGATGCCGTCACCGCTGTACGCCGTGGCTCACGCGGGAGATAGTTGAGCCGAACACCCGCAACGGTCCAGGTACGAGGAGCGGAATGCGCGATCTCATCGAAGCCGCCAAGTGCGTGCTCTTCGACTTCGACGGGCCCATCTGCCATCTCTTCCAGGACCGTCCCACGCCTGGGATCGCGGAGCGGTTGCGGGAGGCCGTGCTCGCCGGTGAGGAGGGCGACGGCTGGCTGCCGCAGACCAGCGACCCGCTGGAGATACTGCGCCTCGCCTTCGAGCAGCCCGCCCTCGTCGAGCGTGGCATCGCCCGGGACATCGAGCAGGCGTTGACCAAGGAAGAGGTTCAGGCCGCACCCGGCGCCTTCCCCACCGCCTACGCCGACACCCTCATCCGTACGCTCGCCGCGACGGGGCGGCAGCTGGCCATCACCACCAACAACTCGCAGCAGGCCGTGGAGCGCTATCTGCAGACCAGGCGGACCGGTGAGCTCTTCGCCGAGCGGATCCACGGCCGCAGCTCCGAGGGAGCGCTGAAGCTGAAGCCCGACCCGGACTGTCTGCTGCGGGCCCTGGAGTCCACCGGTACGCACGCGAAGGAAGCCCTGATGATCGGGGACGCACCCCGCGATCTGGAGGCCGCGCGGGCGGCGGGCGTCGCCTTCCTCGGGTACGCGCGCAACGAGCGCAAGGCCGACGAGCTGCGGGCGGCGGGGGCGGAGCACACCGTGGACACGCTGCGGGACGTCGTGCTGATGGTGGACCCCCGCGCGCACGTCTGACCCTGGAGACGTCCGGCCCTGGTCACGCGTGCAACGTCTGACGGGCAACCAGCCACGCGCGGGCCGCCCACTGCGCCGATTCCGCCGCGGTCGCCAACTCCGCCCCGCCGGAAGGCTCCTACGCCTGGAAGCGCACCGCACCGGCGGACCAGGCGCCGATGAGGCCGATGCCTCCTCCTCGCCCCAGAACGGGCCCAGAACCGCCGAGAACCGCCGCCACGGCAGGGGTGCGGTGCGTGGAGATGGGCATGCGACGAAGCGTACGTAAGGTGGGCACCCGGAAGCACCGTGCCGACCCTGCACCGCGGCCTTCAGCACTTTGGGGGTACTCGGCGGTGCCGGGGCGGTGCCCCTGTCCACTCGGCGCAGCAGCACGAGGAGAACGCGATGACCGACGGCCCCACGCCTCAGAGCAACGAGCCCGCTCACGACCCCGAGGTGCTGGAACTCGCCCAGAAGATCTTCGGACTCGCCCGGCACGGCGACACCGACACCATCGCCGCCTATGTCGACGCCGGTGTTCCGGCCAACCTGACCAACGACAAGGGCGACTCCCTCATCATGCTGGCCGCCTATCACGGCCACGCCCCCGCCGTGCAGGTGCTCCTCGACCGCGGCGCCGACCCGAACAAGCCCAACGACAACGGCCAGACGCCCATCGCCGGTGCCGTCTTCAAGGGCGAGGACCAGATCGTCCGCATGCTCCTGGACGGAGGGGCGGACCCGAGGGCCGGGCAGCCGTCCGCGGTGGAGGCTGCCCGTACCTTCGAGAAGCCCGAGCTGCTGGCACTCTTCGGTGAGGCTTCGTGACAGCAGCTCGTCGCCTTACGCCGGGGCCGCCAGCTCCAGTACGTCGGCGACGACGCAGCTGACGTTGTCGGGGCCACCGGCCAGGCGTGCCGTGTCGACCAGTTCACGGACCGTCCGCTCGGGCTCGTCCCCGGCGGCGAGCGCGGTGCGGACTTCCGCGTCCGGAACGACCGAGGTCAGGCCGTCGGAGCACAGCAGGTAGCGGTCACCGGCCTGGACGTCCTGGAGCCGCATGTCCGCCCTGTCGTCGGGACCTCCGATCAGCGCACGCGCGAGCAGCGACCGCTGTGGGTGCGAGTCGGCCTCCGCGGCGCTGATGCGGCCCTCGTCGACCATGGACTGCACGAGCGTGTGGTCGTGGGTGATCCGGGAGAGCTCCCCGTCGCGCAGCAGGTACGCGCGTGTGTCGCCGATGTGGACGAGCGCGAGCTGCGATCCCGTCCACAGCATCGCGGTGAGTGTCGTGCCCACCTCGCTTCCCGCAGAGCCATCGGGACCATCGGGGCGGGGCCCCGACGCCGCGATCTCGTGCACGGCCTCACCGGCCCGGGAGACGCTCTCTTCCAGGACGTTGAGAAGGTTCGCCGCCGGAAGGTCGCCGGTCTCCAGGCGCTTGAAGGTCTCCACGGCGGCTGCGCTGGCGGGTGCGCCGCCCTCGCCGAAGCCGTCGGCGACAGCGAGCAGCCGCGAACCGGCGTAGGCCGCGTCCTGGTTGTTCTCGCGTACGAGACCCGTGTCGGACAGCGCGGCGTAACGGATGCCGAGGTGTCTGTCTGTGTGCGGCATGGCTGAGTCCTCCCGTGACAGGTGGTCGATGAGGAAGGCGGCCATGTCACGCCGCGCGGAGACCTCGCTCTCGACCTGCGCCCAGTACGCCCGGATCTCCCGCGCCTGAGCGGGCCCGTCCAGACCCGTCAGTTCGCGGATCCGGGCCAGGGGCATCCCGAGGCGGCGCAGCCACGCCACCAGGCGGGCCTGCTCCAGCTGGCCTGGTGCGTAGAGGCGGTAGCCGGTCGTCGCATCGACGCGAGCGGGGGTCAGCAGTCCGAGTTCGTCGTAGAGACGCAGCGCCTTCGGCGACAGGCGGGAAGCCTTCGCGAAGGCACCGATCGTCAGCAGTCCCATGCCCGCTCCTCCTCACGCCGGGCGCCTCGCCCGGCCCTTCGATGCTGTGGCCTCCCCCAAGGACAAGGTCAAGGACGGCCTCAGCGGCGGGGGCGGGCGGGCACGGGCCGCATCTCCGGAACCGGCCGGCGCCGCCCCGTACGCGGGCGGCACGGCGATGTTCTCAGGCCGGGACCCACGTGCGGAGGGGTAACCCTTCGCGGGATCCGGGGGTTTGCCTCATGGCTGCGCCGCGACAGGTGCCATAACCTCATCGGGCATTGACCTTGAAGTGGCTGAATGTCAGCACTTCCACCATTACGGGGTGAGCATCATGGGCAGGCATCTCCGCCTCCTCGGGGCGGTCGCGGCGGCCGGGATCGGGGTGGGCGCGCTCGGCGCATGCGGAATCGTGCCCGGTGAGACCTTCGAGGACGGTACGAAGCTCTCGGAGAAGATCACGTCCGTCCGGCTGGACAACAGGTCGGGCGGGGTCACTCTCCGCGGCAAGGAGACGCTCACCAAGGTGTCCCTGCACCGCAGGGTCGAATTCGACGGCGACCGGCCGAAGGGCCCCACGCACCGGGTCGAGAACGGGGTGCTCGTGCTCGAGGGGTGCGGGAAGGGCTGCTCCGTCCGGTACACCGTCGATCTGCCGCGGCGCATTCCTGTCACCGGCAAGGTCACGGCGGGCGGAGTCGACCTGTCCGGCATGGGCAAGGTGGACGTGACGACGAGTACGGGAGCCGTCGACCTCGACGACATCGAAGGTTCCGTGGACGTGCGTACGACCAACGGCCGGATCAACGGGCACGGACTGAAGGGCGATCGCGTCACGGCCCGTACGTCGAACGGCGCCATCGAGCTGGCCCCTGCCACGCCGCAGGACGTCGACGCGAAGACGTCCAACGGCGCGATCTCCATCACGGCACCGGACAGCTCGTACAAGGTCTCGGCGAGGACGAGCAACGGATCCAAGAAGATCGGCGTGCGCAACGACCCGTCCGGCGACCACGAGCTCGATCTGGCGACCACCAACGGCGCCATCACCGTCAAGTCGGTCTGATCGCTTGGCGGTTCACGTCCGGGCAGCCGCGGGGGCGCTCGTCCCCGCGCCACTCGCCACGCGCCGTTCGCACTCGTCATGCGTCCTCGGTGAGGTGACCGGCGACCACCTCGGCCGCGCGGCCGGCGTCGTCGGCCGTGTTGTTGACGTGGAAGGCCAGGCGGAGCCGGCCCGCGCGGATGCTTCCCACGACGCCTGCGCGCTCCAACAGCGCAGGCGTGCCCGGGTCGACGGCGACGCTCACGATCGCGGAGTCGCCGGGCGGCAGGCCGACGTCCGTCCTGAACGTGTTCGCCAGGCCGAGAGCGTGCTCGTGCAGTACGTCCGTGCCGACCTCAGTGAGCAGGTCCAGCGCCGGTGCCTGGGCGGCCCACGAATGCCATACCGGGGAAAGGTCGAAGCGACGCGCCTCCTTCGCCAGCCGCAGGGGGCCGCCGTACAGGCTCTCCCAACGCTCCTCACCTGCGAACCAGTTCGCCGCATGCGGGATGAGCCCGTCGGCGAACTCCGCCTGCACCGTGAAGAAGCAGGTGCCCCGTGGCGCGAGCAGCCACTTGTAGCCGCCGCCGGCGGTGTAGGCGAAGCGGCTCGCGTCCACGGGCAGCCAGCCGACCGCCTGCGTCGTGTCGAGGAAGATCCGCGCGCCCGTCGCCTCGCACGCGGCGGTGAGGGCGTCGAGGTCTGCCAGGCGCCCGTCCGCCGACTGGACCGCCGAGACGGCCACCAGTGACGTACGCGAGGTCACAGCCTCGGCCAGATGCTCCAGCGGCACCTCACGGACCTGCACGCCACGGCGGGCCTGGGCGTGGAAGGGGAAGACGACGCTGGTGAACTCCCCGGCGGCGGTGAGGACTTCACAGCCGTCGGGCAGCGACGCCGCGACCAAACCCGCGAAGGCGCTGACCTGGCTTCCCACGGCCACCCGCGAGGGGTCCACGCCGACGAGTCCGGCGTAGGCGGTACGGGCTGCGGCGAGCGGAGCGTCGTACGACGACGCTTGCGCGGCGCCCCTGCGCCACTCGTCCAGCGTCCCTTGCAGGACGTCCAGACAGCGCCGGGGCGGCAGACCCATGGAGGCGGTGTTGAGGTAGACGACGTCGGGGTCGAACTCCGCCTGGGCGCGGGCGAGACGACTCGTCGCCTCGGACTGCCGGCCGTCGGGACCCGTCTTCTGCGTTGCTTCAGCCTTCTGCATGGCCTCAGCCTGATCCCGTACGGGACCGCGGGGAAGTACGCGCCATGGACCTCCCGCACCTTTCGCCGAAGCGGACCTGCCCGAGCCTGAAGGGCAGGCCCCCCGCGAGCGGATGATCACACTCTGGCAGGATCAGCCACAGCTCGAGGGTCCGGTTGTACGGGCGAGCTGCCCAGCCGGGCAACGGGGACATTCAACGGGGAAAGTGAGAAGCGATGCGTACGTGGACTCGTGCGGTGCCGGCGGCGATCGGTGCTCTGGCACTGGCGTTGACGATGACCGGCTGCAACCTCTCGGGGACGGGGAAGAAGAACAGCTCCGGCTCCCACTCTTCCGGCTCCGACTCGCAGGCGTCGAAGGGCAAGAAGACCTTCCGCCTGGGTGAGGCCAGTCCGGAGCAGGAAAGCACCATGAAGGAGTCGGCCGACGCCAAGTACACGGTCACACCGACCAAGGTGCAGACCGGTACCAAGGCCGACATGGACAACTCCGGCCTGAAGAAGGACAAGGGGGACGGTCCGCAGGTTCCCGTCTACGTCTGGTCGACGCTCACGCACAAGAGCGGCAAGGCCATGGAGGTCGGCGACATGGACGGGTCCCTCGTGGCCAAGACGGACAAGGGCCATCGCACCCGCGCCCTGATAGTCCTGCTGGGCGAGGCGAAGTGGCCCGACTGCCCGGCGCCGGACACGGACAAGAAGCTGAGCCCGGGCCAGTCGGAGAAGATCTGCAGCGTCTTCCTCGTGCCCGAGGGGCACAAGGCCGCCGCTGTGGAGCTGTCCCAGGGCTTCACCGCGGAACCGCTGGAGTGGCCCGTCGACAGCTGACCGTCCCGGCAAGCGAAGGCGAGCGTCAGTACGACCCCGCCCCAGGCGGAGGCTGAGGTACCCGCCGACCGCTGGATCAGTGGCCCCGTCCGGAAGCCCGGGCGGGGCCGCACCCATGTGCACACAGGGGTCCTGCGTCGGACAGCTCAGCCGAGGGCGAGGGGGAGCTTCGCCGCGAGATCGCCCAGCGCGGCCTTCTCCGCATCGGTCGGCGTGCGACGTCCGGTGCCGATCAGCAACACGTCCTTGTCCGAGAAAGATGCGGGAAACGAGGCGGGGAACAGACTCGCGGCGATCTTCTCCAGGGACGCGCGTGCCGCCGCGAGGGTCTCCGCGGGCGGATCGGCGGCCGACGGCAGATGCGCGATCAGGTCGAGGTGGTGCAGGGTCCATTCGAGCACGTACGCGGACAGGTAGTCGGCGACGGTGAGCACCTCGTCGCGGGTGCTGACGCGGAGGGCCGGATCGGCGAGTCCGGCGGCGCGGCCCGCGGCGGAACCGACGTCGTCGAAGTGGAACTTGAGCCAGCGCGGCTCGCCGTATGCGGCGGCCAGCCGTGGGATCAGCGCGTCGAGCGGGTCCTCACCGGTCGGGAGTTCGACGAGGCTCCAGTAGGTGACCGCGTCCACGGTCGGCTCGGATTCGGCGGGCGTGACCAGGGTGATCAGGACGTCCTGTGCGGCGATGACCAGGTGGCACACCACGTCCCTCACGAGCCAGCCGCTACAGCCGGAAGGCCGCTCGAAGTCGTCGTCGGGGATATCGGCGACCGCTGTGCGCAACGCGGTCCATGAGCGTGAGAAGAGATCCACTTCGGCACGGTATGGCCGGTCGGGAACAGCGAACAACCGCATTTGGAGGTGCGGTTCGAGTAGGGCGCGGCGCGGTTCGAGCAGGCGCCGCGCGAGGCGCGTGCCGGCGGATGCCTCAGGGGCCCGGCAAGGAAGGCCTCACAAGGTGCCCCGGCGGATTTCGCCGCCCGGCGCCTCGCCGTCCTGTCCCGCGTCCCCCAGCAGCCCGGCCAGGCCGAGCCGCGTGAACCTCTCCGTCGGCAGGCCCCTGTCCGCCGTCCTCCTCGACCGCTGCGGCACGCGCCCCTCCCGGGAGCAACCCACTCCATCTGCGCCTTCCGGCTGACTTTGGTGTCAGACACTTCGGTGGACGTCGCCATGGTCTTGCGGGATGTCATGCTCCCTCTCCCCATGAGGGCGGAGTGGGACGACGATATGGAGTGGCCCTGTCCGGGCCTTCCCGCCGCAGTCGTGGCCGAGTTCGCTGGACATCAGGTCGCGGCACTGCCGTTCTTCAGTCCGAGACGGTGACGAGCGATCACGGCTCTGTCCGTCGCAACCATCATCTGGTCGAAGTCCAGGAAGCCATCGGCTGTCGGGTGTTGCCAGCAAGAGTCCTGCGTCCGACTGACAAGCAGGCCGTGGAGCAAACCTTGCAGTGTTCGTTCACTCCTGTTCGAGCAGTTGCCCGGCTCTACAGGTGTCGATGTTGCCGACCGCGGCGCAGATCCAGAGCGTGACGCGTCGCTGACCATCAGCGAGATGGAACACCTGATCGCAACATGGGTCGTCAAGAGGGCAGGACCAGCGAGTGGTCCTGCCCTCGGCTGTCTGGGAACGTCGAACCCCGGCGCGACATGCAGCGCCGGGGTTCGATGAGGAGAAGAGGAGCCGTGCCGGATACGAACTATGAACGGTGCCACCAGCTGCGCTGCCGCCCCTCTGGGTGGTGACGGGTTCGCTGGTGTCGATCACCGACGCATCGGCGGGTCCTGGTTACCCACGTGGCCGATGCGGGGTGATGGCCACGCCGAACGGTCCGCTTCCGGCAGGGATGGTGGCGGTGACTTCCTTGATGTGGGTGTTGATCACCGACACCGTGTTGCTGGCAAGGTTGGTGACGTAGGCGCGGCGACCGTCCGGAGTGATGGCCACGTCGCTGGGCCTGTTGCCGACGGGGATGATCGTGGTGACGGTGTTGGTCTTTGATTTGATCACCGACACGTTGTCGTCGCCCCGGTTGGCGACGTAGACGCGGCGACCGTCCGGGGTGACGGCCACACCGTTGGGCTCGTCGCCGGCGGGGATCGTGGCGGTGACGGTGTTGGTCTTCGTGTCGATCACCGACAGCGTGTCGCCGCTGAAGTTGGTGACGTAGGCACGACGGCCGTCCGGAGTGACGGCCACGCTGAACGGCCCGTCGCCGACTGCGACGGTCTTGGTAACGGTGTTGGTCCTGGTGTCAATCACCGACACGTTGTCGCCGTTGAAGTTGCTGACGTAGGCACGACGGCCGTCCGGAGTGACAGCCATGCTGAACGGCCCGTCGCCGACTGCGACGGTCTTGGTAACGGTGTTGGTCTTCGTGTTGATCACCGACACGTTGTCGCTGCTGGAATTGGTGACGTAGGCACGACGGCCGTCCGGAGTCACGGCCACGCCGCTGGGACTGTCGCCGACGGGGATCGTGGCGGTGACGGTGTTGGTCTTCGTGTTGATCACCGACACGTTGTCGCTGTTGGAATTGGTGACGTAGGCACGACGGCCGTCCGGAGTGACGGCCACGCTGAACGGCCCGTCGCCGACTCCGATGGTCTTGGTGACGGTGTTGGTCCTGGTGTCGATCACCGACACGTTGTCGCTGCTGAAGTTGGCGACGTAGGCGCGCGTCTGGTCGCCGTCCGCAGCGGCGGGCGTGGCCGCGGCGAGTGGGACCGTCAGGCCCCCCAGCACCGCCAGTCCCGCCACCCAGGCCCGCACCACCCTCGACCACGAGCGCTCACCGCCGTTGCGTCTCCCGGCGTTTCCCTGGTCTGGTGCTCTGTGTTCCGCGATATCCGACACGAAGACCTCCTGCAGCACTTGCTGGCCATGGCCTTGATCACGCTATGTGCGGGTATCTCCTGGGGCGATCGGAGATCGCACCGCTGGGGCCGTACGGACGACCAAATCCCCCTATCGGCCACCCGCCGACAGCATCGGTGCCGGCCCCTGAACCGAGATGCTGTACGCCCACTCGACGACGTGACGGCGGGTCAGAGCCCAGGTGGGCGCTGGAGGAACCGGCGGCCCGTACAGCTGGGTCAACGCCAGGAACCGAGCGAGTTGTTCGTGTCCATTTCGGAGGTCAGGAGTCCGGCCTGGCACAGCTTCGCGCCAACCCGTGGGCTCGAACCGGAGCGATGTCTCCCGGAGCCCTCCGTACCCGCCGGCCTCTGAACACAGCGAGACAGCGGGGTGTACGGGCGGCCGCATCGGTCCGGGCCGTTCGGCGGTAGGCCAGGTGAAGCCGGACTCACCTGCGGTTACGCATGGAATGTCATCTCATCATCCCGGCCAACCAGGGTTTCTGGATGCCGGCGATGTGCCCTTCACTCTCCAGCGCTGAGGAAGGCGTAGCCATGAAGATCATTTTGCGGTCCGGTGCCGTGACCGCCGCAGCAGGTGTGGGACTCTCTCTCGCGGTCCTGCCGGCCGTCCCCGCCACTGCCGCCGCCGGGGGAACCCACGTGCGGTGCAACGACATCGCCGGTCTGAAGACCGCCATCAACAACGCCAACACCAACGGTGGCCGCATCACCCTCGCGTCCCGCTGCACCTACACGCTGACCGCGGCCGACAACCCCGACGACGGTCTTCCGGAGATCACCGGGAACGTGACCATTTCCGGCCGCGACACCACCATCCGCCGGGCCCCGAGCGCCACGGCGGACTTCCGCATCTTCCACGTCGTCTCCGGCGGCAGCCTCACCCTCAATTCGCTTACGGTCAGCGGCGGCCGCCTTGCCCTTGCCGACACAACCGGCGGAGGCATCGCGAACGAACAGGGCACGTTGAGGTTGAACCGCACGGTCATCAAGGGCAATCAGGCTTCGGAGGGTGGCGGCGTCTACAACATCGGCGGAACCCTCAACCTCGACCGCAGCGTCGTCGAGCGCAACACCACAACCACCGTGGGCGTCACCGCCGGCGGCGGCATCTTCAACTCGACCAACGGCACGATGACGATGAAGGGCGGCTCCCTGCTCAACAACCGCTCTCCGATCGGCAATGGCGGCGGCCTGGAGAACATCCTCGGATCTACCGCTCGCCTGGACTCCGTATCGGTCAGAGGCAACACCGCCCTTCTGGGTGGCGGCATCCGCCAGACAACAAACGCCGCCCTGCGCCTCACCTCCAGCACGGTCAGCGGCAACATCGCGGTGTCAGGCGGAGGTATGTCGAATGCCGCTGCCACGGCCACCCTGGTTCGAAGCGTGATCACGCACAACACCGCCATCACCAACGGCGGCGGCATCGACAACCAGACCCCCAGCCAGGTCACGCTCACAGCGAGCAAGGTCATCCGCAACACCCCGAACAACTGCACCCCCGCAGGCAGCGTCCCCGGATGCACCAACCCCTCCAACACCACGGCACCGCCGAGCTCGCAGCTGCCCCCGTCCAGCGGGAACAGCAACACCCGCCTGTGAGCTCCTGACGAGACGCAGCACGAGCTGTTGAACTCCGGCACGTGCCAAGGACGGAGAGCCCGTCACGGACGGATCCCGGGGTCAGGTCGCCCGAGAGCCGAGGACGGAAAACGAGCCGCCGGCGTCACGGCGCTGCGATAGGTGTGTGGCAGCGCGAACGCTACGCAAACGACAGGGAGCGGGACCCATTCGCTGGTCCCGCTCTCCTGTGCCCCGCCAGCGGCGAACTCGCGGTAGCCATGGGCAGGGAATGCAGGTGACCACGGGGCGGTGTGCCAAGGCCATCGGATGCGTGGCGCCGACGCGCGCCGCGCGCACCCTTGCCCTGCGCTACAGCGTCGCCGAACTGGTCGGCGACGCTGGATCCAGTCGCCGCTTCTTGGCCCCACGGGCAACCTCGTAGCGTTGCCTCAACTCCACAGGCTTCCCGCTTGGCGTCAGCCGGAGACGGAGAAGCTGCGCGCGAGAGAAGCCATCACGCTCGGGGCGACGCGGTAGTACACCCAGGTGCCGCGCCTCTCGGACGTCAGAAGTCCGGCCTCGCGCAGCTTCTTCAAGTGGTGGCTGACAGTGGGCTGGGAGACGCCGACATCGGAGATGTCGCACACGCACGCCTCCCCATCGGCGTGCGCGGCGATCTGGGAGAAGAGCCGCAGGCGGATCGGGTCTCCGAGTGCCTTGAACATCGCAGCGGCCCGCTCCGCCTCCTCCACGGTCAGCGGCCGTTCGTTCAGCGGCGGGCAGCAAGGCTCCACGTCTGCCTGTATCAGCGGCAACGCCTTGGTGTTCGACATACGTCTATTTTGACACATGTCGAACAGGTGCTCTGGCTCCGCTGCCTCGCGAGATGCGCGGCCAGCCCGGATCGGCCGCCTCCGATGACCACGACGTCTTCACGGGCCATCATCAGCAAATATTTCGATGCAGGTCTAAATTGACGTCTATCGAAACAGGTGTGATGCTGGCATTGCAAGCCATAGACGGAAGTCAAATCAAGCAGGTGAACCATCGTGAACGACCCCACTGCTGCACTGCCTACCGTGGTGATCGGAGCCGGTCCGGTCGGCCTGGCCGCCGCCGCCCACCTCGCCTCGCGGAAGCAGAATCCCCTGGTGCTGGAGGCAGGCGCCGGTGCCGGCACCGCCGTGCGGGAATGGAGCCACGTGCGGCTGTTCTCGCCCTGGGCCGAGGTCATCGACCCGGTCGCGGAGAAGCTTCTCGCCGCCACCGGCTGGGTCCGTCCCGAGGACCGCTCCTACCCCACCGGCGGACAGTGGGCCGAGCTCTACCTCCAGCCGCTCGCCGACGCCCTGGGCAAACGGGTCCGCTACGGCACGCGCGTCACCGCGGTCTCCCGCAGCGGACGGGACCGCGTCGTCGACGCCGGGCGTGAGGAGCAGCCCTTCACCGTTCACGTCGTCACAGCGGACGGCACGCAGGAGCGTCTGACCGCGCGAGCGGTCATCGACGCCTCCGGTACCTGGTCCATTCCGAGCCCCCTGGGAAGTGACGGCCTTCCCGCTCCCGGCGAGCGGGCCGCCGCAGACCGGATCGCCTACCGCATCCCCGACCTCGCCGACCCTGCGGCCCGGGCCCGGTACGCGGGTAAGCGCACTGCCGTGGTCGGCTCGGGTTCCTCAGCGTTCACCGCCCTCGCCGGTCTGGCTGGTCTGGGAAAGGAACAGCCGGGCACCCACACCTCCTGGATCCTGCGGCGGGGCATCGGCGAGAACACCTTCGGCGGCGGTGAGGCCGACGAACTGCCCGCGCGCGGTGCCTTGGGCCTGCGCGCCAAGGCCGCCGTCGAGGACGGATACGCCACAGCAGTCACCGGATTCCGTACCGCTGCGGTGGAACAGGAGGAGGGCCGCCTGGTTCTCGTGGGCGAGGACGGCCGCCGCCTGGAACCCGTCGACGAGATCATCGCTCTCACCGGTCTGCGGCCCGACCTGTCATTCCTCGACGAGGTGCGCCTCGGCCTTGATGAGCGTCTCCAGGCGCCGGTGGCACTGGCCCCGTTGATCGATCCCAACGTCCACTCCTGCGGCACCGTCTACCCGCACGGTGCAAATGAGCTGTCCCACCCCGAGAAGGACCTCTACCTGGTCGGGATGAAGAGCTACGGCCGGGCGCCGACCTTCCTGGCCATGACCGGCCACGAGCAGGTCCGCTCCATCGCCGCCGCCCTCGCTGGAGACCAAAAAGCCGCCGAGCGCGTGGAGTTGACGCTGCCGGAGACCGGGGTCTGCGGCGGAGCCGGGCTCCCCGACGAGACCGCAGCACCCGCAACGACCCCGTCTGAGGAAAGCGCTGGCTGCTGCGGGGACCCGGCCTCCGCTCAGCTCCAAGGAGCGGGCGCCCACAGCCAGTAACAACTCAAGACCCGAACATCGCCCTACTACAAGGAGGTGCGTCATGGCACGCCTACAGCTCGCACTCCGCGTCCCTGATCTGGACGCGTCCATCACCTTCTACAGCAAGCTCTTCGGCGCCGAGCCGGCGAAGATCCGGGACGGCTATGCCAACTTCGCGCTGACCGAGCCACCGCTGAAGTTGGTGCTTATCGAGGGCAACGCGGGAGAGGAGACCCGCATGGACCACCTCGGAGTGGAAGTCGAATCCTCCGGCGCCGTGAACGACGCCACCACCCGCCTGAGCGAAGCGGGTCTGGCCACCTTCGAGGAGAACGACACCGAGTGCTGCTACGCGCTCCAGGACAAGGTCTGGGTCCACGGCCCCGGCAAGGAGCCCTGGGAGGTCTACGTCGTCAAAGCCGACGCCGGCACTCTCGCCAAACAGCAGGACAGCGTGTGTTGCACCAACGGCGACGACACGACGCAGGATGAAGCGCTCACCCCGGCCGCCGCCAAGGGAGGTTGCTGCTGACGTGCGACAGGAGGCCCTGGAAACGAGCGGGGCCGCGACCGGTGCGGGGGACCGGTCACGGCCCCGCTTCGCCCTGCCCGCCCTGTGCGTCACGCAGATCACCAGCTGGGGCGTCCTCTACTACGCCTTCCCTGTCCTCCTGCCGCACCTGACCCACGACACCGGCTGGTCGAGTACTGCGGCGACCGGCGCCTTCTCGGCAGCCCTGCTCGTATCCGCCCTTCTCGGCATCCCGCTCGGCCGCGTACTCGACGCGCGCGGCCCGCGAGCGGTGATGACCGCAGGATCCGTCGTGGGGGTGGCATCCGTTCTCGCCATCGCCGCGGCCCCCAACTTCTTTGTGTTCGCAGGGGCTTGGCTGTGTGCCGGAGCGGCCATGTCGGGAACCCTCTACCCTCCTGCCTTCGCCGCTCTCACCCGCTGGTGGGGCGCAGACCGAGTCCGCGCCCTGACGATCGTGACGCTGGCCGGCGGCCTGGCCAGCACCGTCTTCGCGCCGCTCACGGCCGCACTGGTCGAGTACTTGGACTGGCGGTCCACCTATGCCGTCCTGGCGGTGATCCTCGCCGCGGTCACTGTTCCCGCTCACGCTTTCGCCCTGCGCGCACCCTGGCCGCGCGCACCGGGCGCGGCGCACGCACTGCGGCAGTCCGGGCCTGCCGGGAAGCCGGTCGTCCGGACCCGCCCCTTCTTGTTGCTGACCATCGCGCTGACGCTCTCGGCATGTACGTCCTTCGCCGTCGTCATCGGCCTCGTCCCCCTACTCAACGAACGCGGTGCCACATCCACGCAGGCAGCCTGGGCCCTCGGACTCGGCGGTCTCGGCCAGACCCTCGGCCGCACTCTTTACTCGCCCCTTGCCAGGCGCACCGGGGTCACCACCCGGACCGCTGCCCTCATCGCAGCAGGCAGTGTCACCACCGCCGCCCTCGCCCTCGTGCCCGGGCCGATTCCGCTCCTGACCGCCCTGGCCGTCGCAGCCGGCACCGTCCGCGGCAACCTCACGCTCTTGCAGGCCACCGCCGTCACCGACCGCTGGGGCACCCGCCACTACGGACGCCTCTCCGGCATCCTGACCGCCCCCATCACCATCGCCACCGGCCTCGCCCCCTTCGCCGGCGCCGCACTTGCCGGGCCCCTCGGCGGCTACCCCGCCCTCTTCCTCGCCCTAGCTGCCGCTTCGACGTTCGCCGCGACTCTCGCTTTCGGAGGTACTCCGTCGCAGACGGCACATGTCCTACCACCGGGCCGCGAGAGAACCCGGGAGGCCGGGTGACAGAACCACGGGTGACATCTCTGGGGGATCTCGTACCCCGGAGTTGAAGAGCTGCTGCCCGCAACACACGACAGTTGCCCTGCTAATGCGACCTACCGCACGCACCTCACAGCTCGACCGGTGAGAGGACCGACACACTTGCAAGCAAGGCGCTTGCAATAGTTAGCAAAAGCGGGCATGGTTGAACGCATGGCTTCCCTGAACGTCGGCAATGTCGGCGAGTTCCTCCGTGAGCAGCGGCGCAACGCCAAGCTCTCGCTGCGGCAACTCGCAGATGCCGCCGGGGTGTCCAACCCGTATCTGAGCCAGATCGAGCGCGGCCTGCGCAAGCCGAGCGCCGACATCCTGCAGCAGCTCGCCAAGGCGCTGCGGATCTCGGCCGAGACGCTGTACGTACAGGCCGGGATCCTCGACGAGCGGGACCGGGAGGACCTGTTGCAGGTCCCCGCCGCCATCCTCGCCGACCCGTCGATCAACGAAGGGCAGAAGCAGGCGCTGCTCCAGATCTACGAGTCGTTCCGCAAGGAGAACGGGTCCGGCAAGAAGGCCGAGGGCACCCAGGAAGACGAAGCCGAGGCCACAGGGGCCGACGCCCCATAGCACTCCGTTCACCAGGGAGAGACCTTTCATGCCCAGCACCGACGACGTCCGCAAGACGCTCACCGACCCCAAGCCCCTCTACTTCGCCGCCGGCGTGCTCGACAAGATCCGCGAGGAGGCTCCCGAGCGGATCGCGGCCGTACGCGCGACGGACCCCAAGGAGGTCCAGGCGCGCGTCAGCAAGCAGGCCAAGGAGACCCAGGCCAAGGTCAGCGAGACCCTGGGCAACATCGACACCGACATCAAGAAGCTCCGTGAGCAGGCACAGCACCTCGCTCTGCAGAGCCTCGGTGTCGCCGCCGAGTACGCCGTCAAGGCCCGCGAGGCCTACGACGACCTGGCCGACCGCGGTCGCGACGCCGTGAAGAACTGGCGCGGCGAGGACGACGGTCAGCCCACTCAGGTCACCGTCGAGCGCGAGCCGGTCAAGGTCGCCGAGCCGCCGGCCGAGCCGCGTGGTGGCGCGCAGTCCGGTACGAAGGCCCAGGGCGGGACGCAGAGCCAGAGCACCGCCGCGAAGACGGACTCCACCGCCCGCAAGACCACGACGGCGAAGACCACGGCCGCCCCCAAGACCGGCACCGCGAAGACCGGCACCGCCAAGACCGGTACGGCCAAGTCGAACGGGACCAAGAAGACGTCCCCGAAGTCCGACTCCTGACACAGCCGTCCCGCACACACCGCACCGTTCGCCGGATCAGGCCGGGCACAGCCCCGATTCCCGGTCCGGCGAACGGGTACGGTGGCAGAACGGGCGGCGTGGCAACGAGCCGCGCTTGAGCTGACAGGACTCACAGGGATGTGGACGACATGATGCAGGGGTTCCTCGGAGTGCTGTGGGTGATCTCCCTGGTCCTCATGGCCATGGCGGTGTTCGCCTTCATCGACGGTGCGATGCGCCGTGGCGACGCCTATTCCGCGGCCAACAAGCAGACGAAGGTCTTCTGGCTGATCATTCTCGGCCTCGCCATCGCCTCGAACGTCTTCCAGATCCTGTTCCTGCAGATCGCCGGTCTGATCGCGACGATCGTCTACATCGTCGACGTCCGCCCCGCGCTCAAGCAGGTCATGGGGAACGGCCCCCGCCGGGGCGGCAGCAGCAGCGACGGCCCGTACGGTCCGTTCAACGGCCGCTGAGCCCGCTCACCGCCACCGCACACACCTGCATTCGCGGGCCCATGGGCACGCACCGCCGGAGGTTCACCTCCGGTCGAGCAGCAGGACCGCCACGTCGTCGGTGAGTTCGCCGCCGTTCAGCTGGCGCACGTCCTCCATCGTCGCGTCCAGCAGACGCTCGCCGTGCACTCCCTGCGCCATCCTCCCGGCGACGATCTCGACCATCCCCTCCTGGCCGAGGCGCTTGCGTCCCTCGCCGATCCGGCCCTCGATGAGGCCGTCGGTGTACATCAACATGCTCCAGGCGCCGCCCAGTTCGACCTGCCGGCGCGGCCAGCGCGCCTTCGGCACCACGCCGAGTGCGGGGCCGCTTTCGTCGTACGGGAGAAGTCGCGGCGCCGAGCCCGCGCCCCCGGCGACGAGCGGCGAGGGGTGGCCCGCCAGGCACACTCCGGCGCTGCGCCCGTCCGGGGAGATGTCGACGGTGCAGAGCGTCGCGAAGATCTCCTCGCTCGGACGCTCGTTGTCCAGCACCTTCTGCAGGGTGCCCAGCAGCTGGTCGCCGCAGAGCCCCGCGAAGGTGAGCGCGCGCCAGGCGATGCGCAGCTCCACGCCGAGTGCCGCCTCGTCCGGGCCGTGACCGCACACGTCCCCGATCATCGCGTGCACCGTGCCGTCGGACGTGCGCACCGTGTCGTAGAAGTCGCCGCCGAGCAGGGCGCGGGAGCGGCCCGGGCGGTACCGGGCGGCGAAGCGCAGTTCGCTTCCGGCCAGGAGGGGCGTGGGCAGCAACCCCCGTTCCAGGCGGGCGTTCTCCTGCGCCCGCAGCCGGGATTCGGTCAGCTGCCGCTGAGCGAGGTCGGCGCGCTTGCGCTCGACGGCGTAGCGGATGGCGCGGTTGAGGAGACGTCCGTCGAGCTCGTGACGGAAGAGGTAGTCCTGAGCCCCGACGCGTACGGCCTCGGCTGCGCGCTGCGCGTCCGCGCCGTCGGTGAGGGCGAGCACCGCGTGCCTCGGTGCCAGACGCAGGACGTGCCGCAGCATCTCGAGCTCGTCCGTTCCCGCGCCGGATCCGGCCTCGTCCGGCTGGCCGTCGGCGGAGTCCGCGTTCGGCTCGGACGGCGCAGGCTCGGGTGAACCGGTGCCGGCACCCGCGCCGGTCAGGGCCAGGTCGAGCAGGATGCACTGCACATCGTCGGTCAACAGCCGTTCGGCCTCGGTCAGATTGCGCGCGGTCCGCACTTTGATGCGCTCACCGGAGGCGCCCGGGAGGGCGTCGCCCGGCAGATATCCGCCGACGGCGTCCAGCATCTGCGGGACGCTGGGGCCTCCGGCGAGGTTGTCCTCGATGACCAGGAGCGTCAGCCCGCTCCTGACCGCTCCCTCGGGGCGCGCGGACCCGCTGCTCTGGCGGGGTACCGACGCGCGCGGCGGCGCGGACACTGCGTCCTCGCGTGGCACGCCTACGGGCATGTGCTGATTCCTTCCCTCCCCCCGAGGGTGCGGTCGTGTGCCAGCCGGCACACCACCGAGCCCGGCCCGTGGCGCTGATCGAACACGCCTGCGCATGCCGGACCGTCCAGGGGACCCTAACGCCCCCGTACGCAGGTACGGAATGGCTGACGGCAATCAGCCCCTGGCATATGCCCTTGTCCACTCAGGCCCTCGTCCTCATTTGTCCGGACGAACTACACCCTTGATGACCAGGGACCCCGCCCCCTCGATGGTGATCTGGCGACCCGTACGGGGCGCGTGCACCATTTCGCCGCCTCCCACGTACATCGCGACGTGGCTCGCATCACGCTTGTAGATGATGAGGTCGCCGGGGCGCATCTTCCTGATCGGCACCCTGGGGAGCTGCTTCCACTGCTCCTGCGACGTCCGCGGGATCTCCTCGCCGGCGGCCTGCCAGGCCCTCAGCGTCAGACCCGAGCAGTCGAAGGTGCGCGGGCCCTCGGCGCCCCACTCGTAGTCCTTGCCGATCTGGTTCGTGGCATAGGCGATGGCACGCTTGCCGGCCTTGGACGCCTTGCCCGATATCTCGTCCAGCACACCGGACTTGAGCCACTGCGACTGACGCGCCCAGGCCGCCTCGTCCTCCAGCTGCCGCAGCTTCTCCAACTCGTCCTTCGCCAGCCTGGATTCCAGCTCCTCGGCCCGCTCCAGATCCTGCTCGACCTTCTTCTTCGAGGCCTTCTTGAGCTTCCGGTCCGCCTCCAGCTTCCGCCACTTCGAGGACGCCTCTTCCGCGTACTCGTCGAGCTGGGACTTCGTGCGGGCGAGAGTCGTGATCACCCCCAGGGCCGCTCGCTGCCCCTTCCGCATGACCACGGCGTCGCGCATGAACGACTCGGGATTCTTGCGCAGCATCAGCCGCGCCTCGTCCGGCATCCCCCCGCTGCGGTACTGCGCGCGGGCCAGCGCACCGGCCGTCTTCTTGTACTTCGCGCGGCGCTCGCCCACCACCTTGATCTTCTTCGTGAGCTTCTTGACGGCCTTCAGCTGCTTCTCGGCCCGCTCCTCGGCGCCGTTGTACGCATCGGTCGCCGACTCGGCCCGCGCGTGCAGCCGGGCGACCTCCTTCTGCACGTCCTCCAGGCTCAGCTCGCTCCCCCCGCGGACGGGCTCCCGGTCGCCCGGGGCCGCGTACGCACTCCCCGCAGCGGGGCCCGCCAGCACCGTGAGTGCACACGCCGTCACCAACAGTCGACGCCTCGCCGTACCGCCCACCTGGTCCCCCTCGTGGTCGCAGTCGCCGCACGCGCGGTCGCTTCCCCGTGCACGCCCGGCCCCGGTCCTCGTCGCCGGATCCGCGTCAACTCCCGCCGACTCAGCGGATGCTGCCACGCGTTCACGGAATACAACAGGCCGCGCTCTCCGTCCGCCAGGGCAGTCGATCTGCCCTCACGGTCCGTCGGCCCCATGGCCCTGACTTGGACTCGTACCCGCCGGTACCCCCGAAAAACCGGGGTTCTCGGGCCTCGCGGAGCGCCACTACGCCGACCGCCGAGGTTCACCGTGCGTTCATTCACCTCCGTGGGCCGCTTCACCTGATCTGTCTAATTTCAGCCTTACGGAGCGCGAACTGCTCCCACTCCGAAGCAACCAACGGATGTCTCAGCGCCGCCCCCACCGGCGGGCTCCAGGAAGGAACTGAACGAAAGTGAAGCTTCAGCGCACGAACCGGCTGCGCGCCCTCTCTCTCGGCGCCGTCGCGGTCTCCGGCGCCCTGGTACTCACCGCCTGTGGCTCGGACAACAACACCACCGAGGCGACGAAGAAGGCCGCCAGCAAGATCAAGTGCGACGGCAAGGGCAAGCTGCTCGCCTCGGGCTCCACGGCCCAGAAGAACGCGGTGGACGCCTGGGTCAAGAACTACCAGGCGGCCTGCAAGGACACGCAGATCAACTACAAGGACATCGGCTCGGGCGGCGGGATCCAGGAGTGGCTGCAGGGCACGACCGCCTTCGCAGGCTCCGACTCCGCACTCAAGCCCGAGGAAGTCGCCAGCTCCAAGAAGGTCTGCAAGAGCGGCCAGGGCGTCAACCTGCCCATGCTCGGCGGCCCCATCGCGATCTCCTACAACCTCTCCGGCGTCGACGACCTGGTCCTCGACGCCCCCACGGTCGCCAAGATCTTCGACTCGAAGATCAAGAAGTGGAACGACCCGGCGATCAAGAAGCTCAACCCCGGGGCCAAGCTGCCCAGCACCGACATCCAGCCCTTCCACCGCTCCGACGAGTCGGGCACCACGCAGAACCTGGGCAAGTACCTGGGCACCGCCGCCAAGAGCGACTGGAAGTACGAGGACGAGAAGTCCTGGCCCGCCAAGGGCGGTCAGTCCGCGTCCGGTTCGGCCGGCATCGCGCAGCAGGTGAAGCAGACGGACGGCGCCATCGGCTACTTCGAGCTGTCCTACGCCACGGCCAACAACCTCGACAGCGTCAAGATCGACACCGGCGCCGGTGAGCCCGTCGAGGCGACCTCCGAGAACGCCTCCAAGGCCATCGCCGACGCCGAGGTCGCCGGCAAGGGCAAGGACCTGGCTCTCGAGCTGAACTACCAGACCAAGGCCAAGAGCGCCTACCCGGTCATCCTCGTCACCTACGAGATCGCCTGCGACAAGGGCAACAAGAAGTCGACGCTCGACGCGACCAAGTCCTTCCTCAACTACACCGCCAGCAAGGACGGCCAGGGCGCCCTCTCCGAGCTCGGCTACGCGCCGCTGCCGGAGGGGATCGCGGAGAAGGTCCGCAGCACCATCCCGGAACTGTCCTGACCCTTCCCTCTCCTGAACAGAACGCGTGACACGGCCGGCCCGGCACAGGGCCGGCCTCCACGCCTGACCCTCAACCCATCCGGTGCACCGCCGCCAGGGGAATCACCAACCTCCCCACCCAGACCGGAGACACCATGGAAAACACACGCACCACCGCAGACTCACCTCCCATGCCCCCGGACGATCCCGGCACCGCGCCCGCATCACCGGCGCCCGCGTCGGACCCCGTGCCGGTCAAGGGCGACGCCGTGCACGCGGGGGACAAGGTCTTCCGCGGA
>NZ_JACBXA010000380.1 GCF_013870515.1 Streptomyces albidus (ex Kaewkla and Franco 2022)
GACGCCTGACCCCTTGCGCCACCTCGCGGCACATCGAGGCGGGCGGCTCAACCGCCGTGCCGTGCGGCCGAGTTGCGCGGCGTACGGCCACCGGTGCAAAGCACAGGGCCCCGGGCGACAAAGCACCCGGGGCCCTGCGAAGGCTCACCTGCTCATGAACTCATCGGCTCACAGAGCCGTCATCACGTGCTTGACGCGGGTGTAGTCCTCCAGGCCGTACGACGAGAGGTCCTTGCCGTAGCCCGACTTCTTGAACCCGCCGTGCGGCATCTCGGCGACCAGCGGAATGTGGGTGTTGATCCACACGCAGCCGAAGTCGAGCGCACGCGAGAGGCGCATCGCACGGCCGTGGTCGGTCGTCCAGACCGACGAAGCCAGCGCGTACTCCACGTCGTTGGCCCACCCGATGGCCTGGCCCTCGTCGGTGAACTTCTGGATCGTGATCACCGGTCCGAAGACCTCGTTCTGGATGATCTCGTCGTCCTGGCGCAGCCCGGAGACCACGGTGGGCGCGTAGAAGTAGCCCTTGTCACCGACGCGTTCGCCGCCGGACTCGACCCTGGCGTGTGCGGGAAGCCGGTCGATGAAGCCCGTCACCTTCTCCAGGTGCGTCGGGTTGTTGAGCGGGCCGTAGAAGCAGTCCTCGTCGCTGAGGTCGCCGGTCTTCACGTCACCGGCCGCCTTGGCGAGCGCGGTGACGAACTGGTCGTACACACCCTCCTGTACGAGCACGCGCGTCGCCGCGGTGCAGTCCTGACCGGCGTTGAAGAAACCGCCGTCCCGGATGCCCTCGACCGCCGAGGAGATGTCCGCGTCGTCGAAGACGATGCAGGGCGCCTTGCCGCCCAGCTCCAGGTGGACGCGCTTGACGTCCCGGGCCGCGCTGCCCGCGACCTCGATGCCTGCGCGCACGGAACCGGTGATCGAAGCCATCGCCGGTGTCTTGTGCTCCACCATGAGGCGGCCGGTGTCGCGGTCTCCGCAGATGACGTTGAAGACGCCCTTGGGCAGCACCTCTCCCATGACCTCGGCCATGAAGACGGCCGATGCGGGGGTGGTGTCCGAAGGCTTCAACACGACCGTGTTGCCGGCTGCGAGCGCGGGCGCGAACTTCCAGACCGCCATCATCGCCGGGTAGTTCCAGGGTGCGACCTGTGCGCAGACGCCGACCGGCTCGCGGCGCACGTACGAGGTGAGACCTTCCATGTACTCGCCGGCCGACTTGCCCTCCAGCATCCGGGCGGCGCCGGCGAAGAAGCGGATCTGGTCGAGCATCATCGGCAGTTCTTCCTGCCGTGTCAGCTCCAGGGGCTTGCCGCAGTTCTCGCATTCGGCGGCCAGAAGCTCGTCGGCGCGTGCCTCGAGAGCGTCGGCGATCTTCAGGATCGCCTTCTGCCGCGCTCCCGGGGTGGTGTCGCGCCAAGCCGGAAACGCCTTGTCCGCGGCGGCCATTGCCGCGTCGACGTCGGCGGCGGCGGAAAGCGGGGCGGTGGCGTACACCTCGCCCGTCGCGGGATTGACCACGTCCGTGGTCCGCCCGTCAGCGGCGTCCCGGAACTCCCCGTCGATGTAGTTGCGCAGCCGACGCAGCTCGGTGGTCACTTCGCACCCCTCCTGCTCCGTTGTCCATTGGGTGAGGCGCCAGCCTAACCAGCATCGCTGCGCTTTCGATACACCACCACACTGAAGACGACGAATTCTGTTCTTGCGGGCACGTTTAGCTGCGGATTACATTGCTTATGGGTTGCAAGACAGAGGAGGTCTCATGCACAGTGTCGTGCGTGGCTCGAGACGCGAAGAAGACAAACGGCATCCGTTCGCTTGACCATGTGTCCCTGGCGATCATCGAACAGCTCCAGGAGGACGGCCGCCGCCCCTACGCCGCGATCGGCAAGGCAGTGGGCCTGTCCGAGGCGGCCGTGAGGCAACGCGTCCAGAAGCTCCAGGATCAGGGTGTCATGCAAATCGTCGCCGTGACCGATCCTCTCACCGTCGGCTTCCTGCGGCAGGCGATGGTCGGCATCAACGTCGAAGGCGATCTCGAATCCGTGGCCGACGCTCTCACCGAGATCGACGAGGTCGACTACGTGGTCATCACCGCCGGTTCGTTCGACCTCCTCGTGGAGATCGTCTGCCAGGACGACGAACACCTTCTCGAAATGATCAGCAAGCGGATCCGTTCGCTGCCCGGCGTGCGCTCCACCGAGAGCTTCGTCTACCTCAAGCTGCGCAAGCAGACCTACACCTGGGGAACTCGATAACCGTGAGCAAGGATCTCTCAAAGACTGCACACGACCACCTGTGGATGCACTTCACCCGCATGTCGTCGTACGAGAAGGCACCGGTCCCCACCATCGTCCGCGGCGAGGGCACCTACATCTACGACGCGGACGGCAAGCGCTACCTCGACGGCCTCGCGGGGCTGTTCGTGGTCCAGGCCGGGCACGGCCGCGCGGAGCTGGCCGAAGCCGCCAACAAGCAGGCGCAGGACCTCGGTTTCTTCCCCATCTGGTCCTACGCGCACCCCAAGGCGGTCGAGCTCGCCGAGCGGCTGGCGCACCACGCGCCCGGCGATCTGAACAAGGTCTTCTTCACCACCGGCGGCGGTGAGGCGGTCGAGACGGCGTGGAAGCTCGCGAAGCAGTACCACAAGCTCACGGGCAACCCCGGTAAGTACAAGGTCATTTCGCGGGCCGTCGCCTATCACGGCACCCCGCACGGCGCGCTCTCGATCACCGGACTGCCCGGGCTGAAGGCGCCGTTCGAGCCGCTGGTGCCCGGCGCCCACAAGGTCCCGAACACCAACATCTACCGCGCGCCAGTGCACGGCGACGACCCCGAGGCGTTCGGCCGCTGGGCCGCCGACCAGATCGAGCAGGAGATCCTCTTCGAGGGCGCGGAGACGGTTGCGGCCGTCTTCCTGGAACCCGTCCAGAACGCGGGAGGCTGCTTCCCGCCGCCCCCCGGGTACTTCCAGCGCGTGCGTGAGATCTGCGACCGGTACGACGTCCTGCTGGTCTCCGACGAGGTCATCTGCGCCTTCGGACGCCTCGGAACGATCTTCGCCTGCGACAAGTTCGGCTACATCCCGGACATCATCACCTGCGCCAAGGGCATGACCTCCGGCTACTCGCCCATCGGTGCGGCCGTCATCTCCGACCGCATCGCCGAACCGTTCTGGAAGGGCGACAACACCTTCCTGCACGGCTACACCTTCGGCGGCCACCCGGTCTCGGCGGCGGTGGCGCTGGCCAACCTCGACATCTTCGAGCGCGAGGGCCTCAACCAGCACGTGCTGGACAATGAGGGCGCCTTCCACGCGACGCTGAGCAAGCTCCTCGACCTGCCGATCGTCGGCGACGTGCGAGGCAACGGCTTCTTCTACGGCATCGAGTTGGTCAAGGACAAGGTCACCAAGGAGACGTTCACCGAGGAGGAGTCGGAGCGCATCCTGTACGGCTTCCTCTCCAAGGCGCTCTTCGACGCCGGGCTCTACTGCCGTGCCGACGACCGCGGCGACCCCGTCGTCCAGCTGGCACCGCCGCTGATCTCCGACCAGAAGGTCTTCGACGAGGCCGAGCAGATCCTCCGCTCGGTGCTCACGGAGGCGTGGACGAAGCTCTGACGGTGAACTCGCCGTTGCTCAAGCCCACTTGAGCGCGAACCACAGCTCCATGCGGACGTCCTGCTCGGCCAGATCGTGGCCGAGCAGTTCGCCGATGCGGGCGACGCGCTGCCGCACGGTGTTGCGGTGCACCTCCAGAGCCACCGCCGTACGGTCCCAACTGCCGTTCAGCGACAGCCACATGCGCAGCGTCTCCACCAACTCCGGCCGCCCGTCGAGCGGTGCGAGCCTTGCGCGCGCCAGCGCCCGG
>NZ_JACBXA010000381.1 GCF_013870515.1 Streptomyces albidus (ex Kaewkla and Franco 2022)
GCGGGGCTGCTCGGCGGCGACGACAAGAAGCGCTGAACGCGGCCGTTCCGCGCACAGGTCAGCAGGCCCGTCCTCGGTTGAGGGCGGGCCTGCTAGCTGCAGGCGGCGCGGGCGGCTGCGGTGCCCCGCTCAGGGGGTGAGTTCCGAGACGGCGCCCTCATGCACCTCGACGCGGCGCGTGGTGTGCACCGCCTCCAGCATGCGGCGGTCGTGCGTGACGAGCAGGAGCGTGCCCTCGTAACTCGCCAGCGCCGACTCCAACTGCTCGATCGCGGGCAGGTCGAGGTGGTTCGTCGGCTCGTCCAGCACGAGCAGGTTCACACCGCGGCCCTGGAGCAACGCCAGTGCCGCGCGCGTCCGTTCACCCGGTGAGAGAGTCGCGGCGGGGCGCAGCACGTGACGGGCCGACAGCCCGAACTTGGCCAGCAGCGTGCGTACTTCCTCGGGCTCGAGCCCGGCGGCGTCGCGGAACGCGTTCAGCAGGGCTTCGTCGCCGTGGAAGAGCTTCCGCGCCTGATCGACCTCGCCGACCACGACGCCCGAGCCCAACGAGGCCGCTCCGGCCTCGAGTTCGAGCCTGCCCAGCAGCGCGGCGAGCAGAGTGGACTTGCCCGCGCCGTTGGGGCCGGTGACGGCGACACGGTCGCGCCAGTCGATCTGAAGGTTCACGGGCCCCAGCTGGAAGGATCCGCGTCGCACCCGGGCGCCGCGCAGGGTGGCGACGACCGAGCCGGACCGTGGCGCGGCCGCGATCTCCATGCGCAGCTGCCATTCCTTGCGCGGCTCCTCCACGGTCTCCAGCCGCTCGATGAGCCGCTCCGTCTGCCGGGCCTTGGCGGCCTGCTTCTCCGTCGTCTCGATCCGCGCGTTGCGTCCGATCTTGTCGTTGTCGGACATCTTCCGGCGGGCGTTGCGTACGCCCTTCTCCATCCAGCCGCGCTGCAACCGCGCTCTCGACTCCAGCCCGGCGCGGACGCCTGCGTACTCCTCGTACTCCTCACGCGCGTGCCTGCGGGCGAGTTCACGCTCCTCGAGATAGCCGCGGTAGCCGCCGCCGTAGTGGCGCACCTGCTGCTGGGCGTGGTCGAGTTCCAGCACGCTGGTGACGGTGCGGTCCAGGAACTCGCGGTCGTGGCTGACGAGGACGGTGCCGGCCCGCAGCCCGGTGACGAAGGCCTCCAGCCTGGCGAGACCGTCGAGGTCCAGGTCGTTCGTCGGTTCGTCCAGCAGGAAGACGTCGTAGCGGCTCAGCAGCAGCGAGGCGAGCGACGCGCGGGCGGCCTGACCGCCGGAGAGGGCTGTCATGGGCCGCTCCAGGCCCGTGTCCAGGCCGAGTTGGGCGGTGACCACGGCGGCGCGTTCGCTCAGGTCGGCGGCGCCCAGCGCCAGCCACCGTTCCAGCGCGACGGAGTAGTCGTCGTCGGCTCCGGGACGGCCCTCCTCGAGGGCCAGGGTGCTGTCGTCGAGAGCCTTCTGGGCAGCCGCGACGCCCGTACGGCGCTCCAGGAATCCGCTCACCGTCTCGCCGGGCCTGCGTTCCGGCTCCTGCGGCAGGTGCCCCACGGTCGCCGCGGGCGGGCTGAGACCCACGTCCCCCTCTTCCGGATCCGTCAGCCCGGCCAGCATCCGCAGCAGGGTGGACTTGCCTGCGCCGTTCACACCGACGAGGCCGACCACGTCACCGGGGGCGACGACCAGATCGAGTCCGGCGAAGAGGGATCGGTCGCCGTGACCTGCGGCGAGGGCTTTGGCGACGAGTGTGGCGGACATAGCGGCTGATCGTACGGGTGACGGGGGTGTGCTGCGGCGCATTTTCCGCGCGTGACATCGCGAGCCCGCGCCACCCCTGGCCCCGAGCGCTCGGTCCTGGGCCTTCGCCCCCGGCCCTCCCCCTCGCCCCCGGCCGGGCGAAAAACCGGTTGTGACGCGCGCGCGCAGGCCCTAGCGTCCGGGGTGGTCCCATTGCCGCTGACAGGAGAGGCCGTTGCTCCTCTGAGGTCCGAAGACACCGTGCGCACCGTCCGTGCGTGCCACGAGTGCGACCTCAGAAAGCGAGCTGCGAGCCCGTCCGGCAGCTGTCCGGCCGTTCCCGCGCCTTCCCACGCTTTCTCTTCGGTCCGCCCCCGGCGGGGCCCGGTGTCCTCATGCGCTGATCCGCCCGTACGCCGCACCGAGGAGTCACCCATGACCTCACCCGCTTCCGCATCCCTGACCTGCACCCGGCTCGCCTTCAGCTGGCCCGACGGCACACGGGTCCTCTCCGACTTCGACTGGCAGGTCGGCACCGGCCGCACCGGCCTCATCGGCAACAACGGCTCCGGCAAGTCGACGCTGCTGCGCCTGGCCGCGGGCGAACTCGCGCCCGCCGCGGGCACTTTGCGCGTCAGCGGAGAGACCGGGTACCTGCCGCAGAACCTCACCCTCGACACCGCGCTGCGCGTCGACGAAGCGCTGGGCATCGCGGACACCCGTACCGCCCTGCACGCCATCGAGGCCGGCGACGTGCGGCCGGAGCACTTCACGGCTGTCGGCGACGACTGGGACGTGGAGGAACGGGCGCGTGCCGTGCTCGACCAGCTCGGCCTGGGGAGCATCGGCCTCGACCGCACCGTCGGCGAGCTCTCGGGCGGTGAGTCGGTGCTGCTGCGGCTGGCGGCTCTGCTGCTGCGCCGGCCCGACGTGCTGCTGCTGGACGAGCCGACCAACAACCTCGACCGGCGCGCACGGCACCGTCTCTACGAGACCGTCGACGCCTGGCAGGGAGTGCTCGTCGTGGTCAGTCACGACCGCGAACTGCTGGAGCTCGTCGACCAGATCGCGGAGCTGCGCGAGGGCGGCATCCGCTGGTTCGGGGGCAACCTCTCCGTCTACGAGGAGGCCGTCGAAGCCGAACAGGATGCAGCCGAGCGGAAGTTGCGCGTCGCCGAGGCCGACCTGAAACGTCAGCGACGCGAACTCTCCGACGCCCACAGCAAGTTGGCGCGACGCGTCCGCTACGGCAACAAGATGAACGCCAACAAGCGCGAGCCGAAGATCATCATGAACCAGCGCAAGCGTGACGCCCAGGTCTCCGCCGGCAAGCACCGCATCGTGCACGAGCAGCGCATGGAGGACGCCAAGGAGCGCCTGGACGAGGCGGCGCAGCAAGTGCGGGACGACCAGGAGATCCGCGTCGACCTGCCGTTCACCGCCGTGCCCTCCGGGCGTCAGGTGCTGACGCTGCGCGGGCTCGAACTGCGTTACGGGGGACGGGTGGAGCTGGACGTGCACGGGGCGGAGCGCATCGCTCTCACCGGCTCCAACGGCGCCGGCAAGACGACTCTGCTCCGGACGATCGCCGGTCAACTGCCGCCCGCGGCAGGCGAAGCCGAGGCACACGTGCCGCTTCGCCACCTGCCGCAGCGGCTCGACGTCCTGGACGACGAGCTGTCACTCGTGCGGAACGTGTCGCTGCTGGCTCCCGGTGCGAGCGAGAACCGGGTGCGGGCGCAGCTCGCCCGGTTCCTCTTCCGGGGAGCGCGCGCGGACCGGACCGTGGGCTCTCTGTCGGGAGGTGAGCGCTTCAGGGCGACGCTTGCCGCGCTGATGCTCGCGGAGCCCGCACCTCAGCTGCTGATGCTGGACGAGCCCACCAACAACCTGGACATGGCGAGCGTGCGCCAGCTGTGCTCCGCGCTCGAGTCGTACGCCGGGGCGCTGATCGTGGCGGGGCACGACGTGCCGTTCCTGCGCGAGATCGGCATCACGCGCTGGCTGAGGCTGGACGGTGAGCTGGAGGAGGTCGACCCGGAGGAGTTGTGACCCCGGCCGTCACTCCCCCGGGTCCGTCGTCACGTCGAGTGCCGCCGCGCGGA
>NZ_JACBXA010000382.1 GCF_013870515.1 Streptomyces albidus (ex Kaewkla and Franco 2022)
TGCGCGCGGCGGGCGCGCGGTCCTTCTCGTGCTGCCGGTCGGCCAGGACGAGCGCTTCGGCGACGGCGGTGATGGCGGCGTCGTGCTCACACATGACGGACAGGCAGTAGGTGAACAGGCCGTCCAGGTACGGCTCGTGGCGCACCATGCCGGGCTCGACGGGCGCGGCGTCGGCGATCACGCCGACAGCGGGCACCGTCGCGCCCGTGGAGCCCGCCTGCGGCGCGGCGTCGGCCGTCGCGCCTGATGTCGAGCCGGAGGATGCCGAACCGGCCGTGGCCGACGCCTTGTTCGGACCGTCGTCACCCTTCAGCGCAGCCTTCTTCGAGGCGCCGGTTCGGCTGAAGACCTTGGGCGAACCGGAGCGCTGGTGCTGCTTGGGCCGCCGCCCCGAGGGCGCACGGTGTGCGCCTGTGGCGTGCGTGGAGTGGTCGCGCCTGCTGCTCATCACCCGGCGACGGTAGGCGCGTTGCGGTGTCCGAGCGGACCCAGTCGCCCAGGTTTAATCCTTATGGGTGACGATCTCCCCCGAAAGGGGACGAGACGTACGTCAAGTCCCGTGCCGCACACCACTCGTTGGTGTCACTTGACGTCACTTGGTGGCACAACGCGGCGCCCGCGATGTCAGGACCCCCGGCTACGGTGACGACATGGCTGCCCGCAAACCGTCCGCGAAGGACCGCCCCTCGTACCGCTGTGCCGAGTGTGGCTGGCAGACCGCCAAGTGGCTCGGCCGCTGCCCGGAGTGCCACGCGTGGGGCACGGTCGAGGAGGTGGGCGGCGCCCCCGGCGTGCGGACGACGACGCCCGGCCGCGTCTCCGCCTCCGCGCTCCCCATCGGTCAGGTCGACGGGACGCAGGCGACCGCGCGCGGCACCGGCGTCCCCGAGCTGGACCGCGTCCTCGGCGGCGGGCTCGTCCCCGGAGCTGTGGTCCTCGTCGCGGGTGAGCCCGGCGTCGGCAAGTCGACGCTGCTGCTGGACGTGGCGGCGAAGGCCTCCGACGAGGCCCACCACACGCTGTACGTGACGGGCGAGGAGTCGGCGAGCCAGGTGAGGCTCCGGGCCGACCGCATCGGCGCCATCGGCGACCACCTCTATCTCGCGGCCGAGACCGACCTGTCCGCCGTCCTCGCGCACCTGGACGAGGTGAAGCCCAGCCTGCTCGTCATGGACTCCGTCCAGACGGTCGCCTCCCCCGAACTCGACGGCGCCCCCGGCGGCGTCGCCCAGGTGCGCGAGGTGGCCGGCGCCCTCATCCGCGCCTCCAAGGAGCGCGGCATGTCCACGCTCCTCGTCGGTCACGTCACCAAGGACGGCTCCATCGCGGGGCCGCGGCTCCTGGAGCATCTCGTCGACGTCGTCCTGCACTTCGAGGGCGACCGTCACGCGCGCCTGCGCCTGGTGCGCGGCGTGAAGAACCGGTACGGGACGACCGACGAGGTCGGCTGCTTCGAGCTCCACGACGAGGGGATCACCGGGCTCGCCGACCCCTCCGGGCTCTTCCTGACACGGCGCGCCGAGCCGGTGCCGGGCACCTGTCTGACGGTGACGCTGGAGGGGCGCCGCCCCCTGGTCGCGGAGGTGCAGGCGCTCACGGTGGAAAGCCAGATCCCCTCCCCTCGGCGTACGACGTCCGGCCTGGAGACCTCCCGCGTGTCGATGATGCTCGCCGTCCTCGAACAGCGCGGCCGCATCAGCGCCCTGGGCAAGCGCGACATCTACAGCGCGACGGTCGGCGGCGTGAAGCTGACGGAGCCGGCGGCGGACCTGGCCGTCGCCCTCGCCCTCGCCAGCGCCGCCAGCGACACCCCGCTGCCGAAGAACCTCGTGGCCATCGGCGAGGTCGGCCTGGCGGGCGAGGTCCGACGCGTCACCGGCGTGCAGCGCAGACTGGCCGAAGCCTCCCGTCTCGGCTTCACGCACGCGCTCGTCCCGGCCGACCCCGGGAAGGTTCCGGCAGGAATGCGTGTCCGCGAGGTCGCCGACATCGGGGAGGCGCTGGCCGTCCTGCCCGCCCGCTCCGGGAGGTCCGGAGCTGGGCGGTCCGGCGCCGCCGAACCAGCGCAGTAGGGAGCTGCGCGCACCGCCGGTAGACTTTGCCCCGGTCTCGCCCGTACGTACGCACGACCGAAGGAGTGCCGTGGCAGCCAACGACCGGCCAGCAGCTCCCGGCAGGACCGGTGGGGGAGCCGGCGCCGAGGGCCTGATGCGCGCCACACTGAGCGCCGTCGCGCCTGGTACGGCCCTGCGCGACGGCCTGGAGCGCGTCCTTCGGGGGAACACCGGCGGACTCATCCTCATCGGCATGGACAAGACCGTCGAACCCCTGTGCACAGGCGGTTTCGTCCTCGACGTCGACTTCACCGCGACGCGGCTCCGCGAGCTGTGCAAGCTCGACGGCGCGCTGATCCTCGACCGCGACATCACCAAGATCGTGCGCGCGGGCGTGCAGTTGGTGCCGGACGCCTCCATCCCGACGGAGGAGACGGGGACCAGGCACCGCACGGCACAGCGCGTCTCGATCCAGACCGGGTATCCCGTGGTCTCCGTCAGCCAGTCGATGCGCTTGATCGCGCTCTACGTGGACGGGCAGCGGCGGGTCCTGGAGGACTCGGCGGCGATCCTGTCCCGCGCGAACCAGGCCCTCGCCACGCTCGAGCGGTACAAGCTGCGGCTCGACGAGGTCGCAGGCACCCTCTCCGCGCTGGAGATCGAGGACCTGGTGACCGTGCGCGACGTCTCCGCCGTGGCGCAGCGGCTGGAGATGGTGCGCCGCATCGCCACCGAGATCGCGGAGTACGTCGTGGAGTTGGGGACCGACGGGCGTCTGCTCTCCCTCCAGCTCGACGAGTTGATCGCGGGCGTGGAGCCCGAGCGTGAGCTCGTCGCCCGGGACTACGTGCCGGAGCCCAGCGGACGCCGCTCTCGTTCCGTCTTCGAGGCACTCAACGAACTGGACCGCCTGAGCCACTCCGAGCTGCTCGAACTGCCCACCGTGGCCAGGGCGTTGGGCTACAGCGGCGCTCCTGAGACGCTCGACTCCGCGGTTTCACCCCGCGGCTACCGGCTGCTGGCGAAGGTGCCGAGGCTGCCGGGCACGGTCATCGAGCGGCTGGTGGAGCACTTCGGCGGCCTGCAGAAGCTGCTCGCCGCGAGCGTCGACGACCTCCAGACGGTCGACGGTGTGGGCGAGGCCCGCGCCCGGTCCGTCCGCGAGGGGCTCTCCCGGCTGGCGGAGTCCAGCATCCTCGAGCGGTACGTGTGACCGCGGCGGCCGAGGCCGCCCAGCAGAGCCCTCGCTTCCCAGTTCGGGCCCTTCAAGCTCGCGCGCTTCAGTCCTTTTTCAGTTCGAAGGAGGCGTCGAGCTTCTCGACGCCCTTGACGTCGACCTCGATCTCGTAGTCCCCCGGCTTCGCCGCGCCCTTCGCGGGTGTGCCGCACTCGTCCGCGCTGGGCTTTCCGTACCAGGTGAAGGTGTGGGTGCTGCGCCCGCTCGCCGGGAGCTGGAAGAACGCAGGCTCCGCGTCGCGCAGGCAGTCGTTCGACGTCCAGAACTTGTCGCCGCCGGAGTCCTTGATGGTGACGACCGTGGACGTACGGCCCAGGTCGAGCTTGCAGGCTGTGCCGCGCTTGTTCTTGGCGGTCAGCTCGAACTCGGGCCTCTCGCCGGCGGCGTACTCCTTGCGCACGCTGCGCAGGGAGAGCGTCACGTCGGAGCCCTTGCACTGCGGCAGTTGGGAACCCGCGGGTACAGCCGCGCCTCCGCCCGATCCGCCTGAGCCGCCGCTTCCGCCGCCCGCGCTGTCGCCGCCGATGACGGCAACGTGGCTGCCGGCGGCACCCTC
>NZ_JACBXA010000383.1 GCF_013870515.1 Streptomyces albidus (ex Kaewkla and Franco 2022)
GCTGGTGCTCGCTCTCGGCGCTGCACGGCCGCATCGAGGCCCACATCGAACGCGACCTGAGGCGGAAGCATCTGCGTGGCGTCCGCGTCGACGGGCGGCATGTGACCGGGCAGCGGCTGTCCCTGCTGGGGCGCTCCGGGAACCGGCGGTATGTACTGCGTCGCGTCGGATGCGGTCAGCGGGGCGGCCGGCGACGGCTGCACGCCCGCGTACGGCTGCGGGGACGGCCCCTGCTGCGGCGGAAGCATCTGTGTGGCGTCGGCCTCGGCGAACGGCTGCCCGGACCCTTGCAGCACTCCGGCCGTGTGCGGCTGCGGCTGCGCGTACGGCTGCTGAGGCGGCAACTGGGCGTCGGCGTAGAGACCTTGAGCGTCGTACGGCCCGTGTGCGGCAGGAGCGTAAGCCTGACTGTGGCCGGCACCTCCGGGCAGGCCGCCCGGGGACTGCCCGAGCGCGGGGGCGCCTCCGTGGGAGGTCGGACCCCCGCGATGTCTGCCCACCGACGCGGCTCCGGCGTACTCGGTGCTACCCGGCAGCGGCTGGTGCGGCTCAGCGGCAGGCGGCTGCGCGGGCGGCGTCGGAGGTGCGTGCGGGGGCGGCGGCAGGGCCGCGGAGCTCTCGGTGGAGGGAGCCACGGCTGCCCGGGACTCGGGCCCCCACGGCTGGCCCCAGGGCTGCCCCGCGGGAGGCTGCGAGTGGGACTGGGCGACCTGGCGCTGCTGTTCGGGGGTCCACGGCTCGCCGTTCGCCGGCAGCACGACACCCTCGTAGAGGGGCTCGTCGCCCTGTCCGCGTCCGCTCTGCGCTGTCACCGGGGCGCTCCTCGATCAACCTGGCTTCCGGAATCGTCGGGTCACGCTACCGGGTAGCTCGGACGCTCGACCACGCAGCCGATGGGGCGACACCAACCCTTCACCTCAGATTTAGGACAGGGCAGGAGATGTGCGCACTTATGCCGTCGCCAGGAGGTCCAGCCGCGCGGTGAATTCTCGTACGACCGGCTGCTTCGCAAACGGCACAAGTCGGCGACGGAAGTCCTCCAGATACTCCGAACCACGGCCGGAACGCAGCGTTTCAAGTAGATCGACCGCTTTCATCCCGGTTCGGCATGCGTGTTCAAGCTCACGTTGCTGCACCTGCGCCGAGGCGAGCACGAACAGCCCGATGACCCGTCGGCGCACCCTGCCCTCAGGGTGCCCCCGCAGTGCCTCCTGCGCCTGCTTCGCGGCCTCGGACGGGCGGCCCAGATCGCTGTGGCAGTGCGCCAACTCGTCGGCCAGGTAGGCGCGGTCGAAGTGCGCGATCCACTCGGGATCGTCGCCGGAGTCCGCGCGGGCCTCCGCGATCTCCAGGGCCGACAGCGCCTCCTCCGAGCGCTCCCGGAAGGCCCTCGACTCTCCCATCAGGGCATGACCCCGCGCCTCGGCGGCGTGGAACAGCGCCTCGGTACGCGGCGTCGCGTGGCCCCTGGCGCCCTCCTGCGCCGCACGGGCCAACTGCGCGACCTCGCGGGGGTTTCCGAGAGAGACGGCCAGATGACTCATGCCTGCGGCCAGTACATAGCCGCCGAAGGCCCGGTCGTCGGCGGCCTGAGCCATCCGCAGCGCCTGGATGTAGTACCGCTGGGCCAGACCTGCTTGGCCCGTGTCGACGGCCATGTAGCCGGCCAGTTCGGTCATCCGGGCGACTGCCGCGAACAGCGCCCGGCCCACCGGCTCCTTGTACGAACCCGCGATCAGCCCCGAGACCACGCTGTTGAGGTAGTGCACGACGACGGGACGGACGTACCCGCCGCCGAAGCGGTGGTCGAGCTGCGCCAGGGCGCCGGTCATCGCGCGCACCGCCGCCACGTCGGACATGCCCACGCCCGCTCCCGTACTGCGCGCGACCCGGGCGTCCGGCGGGGTGATCAGCCAGTCGCGGCTGGGTTCCACGAGGGCGGAGACGGCCCCGGTCGATCCACTCAGGAGGTCGCGCCTGCCGACGTCGCCGCGCCACAACTCGCAGACCTGCTCCACCGCGCCGAGGACGCCGGACGCGAAGTGCAGCCCCACGCCGGAGGCGAGGTTCGCGTCGTTCGCCATCCCGATCTCGTCCAGCGTGACGGTGCGTCCCAGCTTGCGGCCGAGAGCCTCCGAGATGATGGCCGGGGCGCGGCCGCGGGGCTGCTGGCCACGCAGCCAGCGTGCGACGGATGTCTTGTCGTAGCGCAGATCCAGACCGTGCTCGACGCCGCACACGTTGACCCGTCTCGCCAACCCCGCGTTGGAGCAGTTGGCTTCCTGAATGAGTGCCTGCAGCCGTTCGTTGGGCTGCCGGGCGACCAGCGGCCTTGCGGCCATTCGATCCTCCACGGGAGACGATGTCGCGTGATCACTGCCCACGACATATGCCCCTGACTCAGTCGATTCAGGCATTCATCAGCACAAGGCACCGCAGTAGGAGATAAGCCGCACGCCTGCGCATGTGCTCGTACGCCCCCACGCATGTACCCGTACGCCTTCGCCCGCGCCGGCGGAGCCTCCGCGTACGCCCTTGCCGGGCGGGCGGGTTGAGCCGCCGCACTCCGAACTGCCGCTCAACGGCCTCGAACTGGCGACGCCGGGTCAACTGTCCGCGGGGAGCACCGCCTGAAGGAAGGGCTCCACCACCCGGCGCCAGTCGACGGGCTGGTCGAGGTGCAGGAGGTGGCCCGCCTCGGGCACCTCCGCGTAGATCCCGCGCGGCAGCACGCGCACCATCTCCTGCGCCTCGGCGCGGCCGAGTTCACCGTCGATGCCCCGGACGACGAGCGTGGGGCAGACCACCCGGGCGAGTTCGTCCCAGTGGGCGTCGTGGACCCACGCCTCGCGGACCGCGAGCATCTGCCTGCGGGAGAACATCGGCCTCCAGCCGTCCTCCCCCTCCGCCATCACCTCGGCGAAGAAGGCTCCTCTCGACGCCGACGGGCGCTCCAGCGAGGGGTCGTCCTCACCGAACCACTTGCGCACGTCGGCCGACGTCGCGAAGGGGACGGGCCAGGAGTCGAACCACTGCTCCCACTCCCGCTGCGAACGCTCGCCCAGCGCCGACGCCTTCATGTCGCAGATGACCAGGGCGTGTACGAGGTCGGGCCGCTTGGCGGCGAGCTGCCAGGCGGTGAGCGCACCCATGGAGTGCCCGATGAGCGCGAGGGGCCCCAGCCCGAGCTGCTCGATCGCGGCCTCGGCGTCCTCGACGAACGCCTCACGGGCGAACGAGCCGTCCGCCCCGAGGGGTCTCTCGCTGCGGCCGTGACCGCGCTGGTCGAGTCCGACGGCGCGGTATCCGCTCGACAGCCAGCGGGCGGTGTCGGCCCAGTGCGCCGCCCGCCCCATCAGGCCGTGGAGTAAAAGCACGCCTTTCGGAGCCTCTTCACTCTTCACACCGCGGACGTCGACGCCTGCCGCTCCGGTCCGCGTACGGGCACCCGGGGGCCGCACCGGCCCGGCGCCGGAGACGAACCGGGCGCTCATCTCCGGCACCTTGTCCGGCTCGGTGCTGCCCTTGGGCGGATCGGCGAACTCCCAGGCGGCGAGCCGGAGTCCGTTCGAGCCGGTCACATTGATCCGTCGCACCATGCGCTCTGGCACCCCCATTCCGTCTGACCGCTCCACCACGCTATCGAACTTCTATTCGAACGCACCGCAGTCCGGGAGAAACCCCTACTTTCGAGTGACTGAGGGCAAGGGTTGATCGTCGAGGCCACGGGGAGACAGCTAGCGGGAGGAGGGCTGATCCCGAGAGCTCGGGGCTCTGGGTCACCCCCCGGGGAAAAGGGGAGGCGGGGCCCCGGTTGCCTACGGCACCG
>NZ_JACBXA010000384.1 GCF_013870515.1 Streptomyces albidus (ex Kaewkla and Franco 2022)
GATCCCGGGGCTCCGCTTCGCTCCGCCCCGGAAACCGGGGTGCTCCGCACCCCGGTCGCTCCGCGAAAGTGCTCAAGGGTCCGCTTCGCGGCCCCTGTTGGGCCGCCTTCGGCGGTCCTGCCGCCGCCCCAGCTTCGCAGGGGCGGGAAAAACGGCCCGCTGACGCGGGCCGGGCTGGCTACGGAGGACGGGGCGCCCTGTATCAAAGTGCAGTGCAGATAAACTCTGGGTTGGAGAACGCCTACCGGGTTGGTGTCGAGTGAGATTCTGTTCTCACTCGACACCAACCCGGGTCATCGAAAGGTGCCCTTGTTCGGTGACCCGATGGAAGGTGGAGCTGCTCTTCTACTGTGAAGGCAGCAGTCCCAATCTCCATGTTGGGGGATTTCAGGAAATCAGCAAGAGCCGTGTGTGGGGAACGAGCTTCCTGTTTACGCTGGTCGACTGCACGAATATTGAATACTTCGGGTTGTCATCGGGGGTGACTCGGACTTCCACGTCGGACAGACCGATCAGTTTCCGGGCCTCTTGGCCGCCGTACACTCGACCGGTCTTCTTCTCCAGTACAGCTATCTTCTTCTGCGGCTGAATGTTCTCCCGCTTGGAAAGTTCGTAGAAGGCAGATCCCAGCTTGAAAGGCAGCTGGCATTCTTCCAGAACCCACTGACGGATTCCTATTGCTTTGGTGACCGGGATCAGGCTGTAGGTGGAGGCATGCAGAGGTGTCAGGCCGGCGGCGCGAATCGTGTCTGCGTTGACCGCGTCAGCTCCCGTGGAGAAGACAGACCGCGAGCCACGGATTCCCGAGGCGCGGTTCGTCAGGAAGGTCTCTGTGGCCTGCTGGATCTTCCCGGCCGCCTCCTCCAGGCCTCGTGTGGACGAAGCGTCCCAGAGGGCGATGTTCTCCGGTGGGAAGCCTGCCTGCTGGGCCTCTCGTTTGCCGACCTGATCCGGCACGAGGACAGCCAGGGTCCAGTTTTCCGGCATCGTCTCGATGTGTTCAGAGACGTAGTTCACCAGCACTCGCGGGTTACGCGCAGGGGCATCGGCGCAGCGGTGGCTTGCGTTTTCCTGGCCGTCTGTCAGTACGAAGGTGAGGAAGCTGTGGTCTCCGTAGAGTTGAGCGGTCTGTGCCAGTTCTCGTTGTGATTTGAGTGTGGCGGACAGGAGTGCGGTCATGCCTCCTGGCTGGTAGTACTGGGAGATTGATGGGAGGCGGAGTACGTCTTTGTCGTAGATGACGCATTCGGCTTTGTCGGCGAATACGTAGACGGTGACTCGGGTTTCCTGGTCGAGTTCTTTGGAACGTCGTGCGAGGTAGGTGATTTGTTCGTCTGCTACTTGCACGACTTTGTTCCTCAAGTGGCTCATGGAGGTGCTGGCGTCCAGCACCAGAACCACGTGGTTGATGAGCCCTTGATGCTCTGTCATGTGTTCTCCCCTTTGCCGCCTGATGACTGACTCTATTTTCGCATCCACCACTGACAGTTGATCTTGGTTGGGAGTTCGTCTCTCGGCCGGGGAGGCGGAACGAGGAGTGTCGGAGGGAGTTGCGGGCCCGTCCGGTCTCGAGGGTCGTCTCAGCTGCGCACGGCACCCGCACAGACGGGGCGCGTAGCGCGGGTGAGTGGCGAGGAGCGGCTGGGTCTGGGGTGGCGCGGCAGCGTGTGGCGGTGCTGTTGCGGGTGGGGGTCGGTTGGTGGGGAGGGAGCAGCTGCTGGTTGAGGCGGTGTGGGGTGCTGGTGTGTGCGGTCGGTCGGCTTGCGGGGGTGTCTTTTTGCGCTGGGGCAGGTGTTGGGGGTGAGTTGTGCGGTCGCCTCGGGTGTCCTGGGCTGTCGGACTTGTCGGGTTCGATGATCTTCTTCTGCTGGGCGGGCGACTCCGCTCCCGGAGCTCTGCTGCTGTCGAAGGGGTGGGGTCACAATGGCGTCATGCAGCTCCGTCCTCATCAGCGAGAAGCCGTCGATGCTGTTGTCCGCGCCCTGGAGAGTCCTGCAACGGGCGGGCTGCCGGAGCGTGGCCTGCGGACTCAGGTGATCATGGCCACGGGTTCCGGCAAGACCTTGGTGGCAGCCCGTAGTGCTCAGGAGCTGCGGGCCGGCCGGGTGCTGGTGCTGGTGCCTTCGCTGGATCTGCTTGCCCAGAGCGAGACCGCGTGGCGTGAGGGTGGCCGTTCGGGTCCGGTCGTGGGGATCTCGTCCCTGCGCGGGGACGAGGCCGGGTTTGCCAACACCACGGATGTGGACGAACTCGTCGCCTGGACGCGGGATATGGGACGGGTGACGGTGTTCGCCACCTACGCCTCCCTCGGTCTGGGCACGCTGGAGCGCGCCCACGCGGCCGGGCTTCCGGGCTGGGACCTGATCGTGGTCGACGAGGCGCACCGCACCAGTGGTCGGATCGGGAAGCCGTGGGCTGTCGTCCACGACAACGCCCGTATCCCGGCTGCTCGTCGGCTGTACATGACGGCTACACCGCGGTTGTGGCAGCTCGGGGAGGAGGAAGCCCTTGGGGGGCTGAGCGAGTTGGTGGCGAGCATGGAAGACGATGCCGCCTCCCCCTTCGGGGCCCGCTGCTACACGTTGACGCTCTCGCAGGCGGTCGACCGGGGAATCGTGGCGCCGTATCAGGTCGTGTGCGTCGATGTGACCGACACCGACTTCCAGGCCGCCCTGCTCCTCGGGGAGAGCGCCACCACGGACAAGGTCCGCGGGGCGCGGCTGGCCGCTTTGCAGACGGCGCTGGTCAAGGCCTCGGCCGAGGAAGGCCTGCGCCGGACCCTGGTCTTCCACCACGTCCTGAAGGAGGCCGAGGCTTTCGCCGCCGGCCTGCCTGAGGTGGCCGCGCGGCTGCACGCCAGCGACCCGGAGTTGTACCCGAGGACGGTCTGGGCCGGCTGGCTGTCCGGGGAGCACAAGCCGCTCACCCGCCGGCGGCTGCTGGGCGAGTTCGCCGACGGTACCGATTGCGACGGCACCGTCGTGGAGTTCGCCGACGGTACCGATTGCGACGGCACCGTCGTGGAGAAGGCGTTCCTGTCGTCGGTGAAGGTCCTCGGGGAAGGCGTCGATACGGCCCGCTGCGATTCGGTGTACTGGGCTGATGTACGCGGGTCCATGCCGGACCTGGTCCAGGCAGTCGGCAGAGCCCTGCGCATGAAGCCCGGCGAAGGCAAGACCGCTTCGCTGGTGGTGCCGGTCCTGCTCGGCCCCGGCGAGAGTCCGCGGAGCATGCTCACCTCACGCGCGTACGACGGGCTCGCCAAACTCCTCGAAGCCCTACGCGCACACGACACGCGGGTGGTGGAAGCCCTCGCCGAACCCCAGGCCCCAAGCCGCCCTACCCCCACGACGGAAACCGAACGCGAGCAGACGAGCACAGCCCCGGAGAACGGGGGCGGGGGTGGGGGTGTCAGTGGCGGCGCAAGAGGGTTGCTGAAATTCTCCACGCCCCGCGATCACGCCGCGCTGGCGGCGTTCATCAACCTGCGGGTCCTCCACCCCGAGCGTCGGCACTGGCGGCGCGGCATCGAAGCCGCCGCCCTCTACAAAAAGACGTGGGGCGACCTGCGGGTGCCCTTCACCTACCGGATCCCCACCAGAGACGAAAACACCCGCACAGGCACCAGCCAGAAGACAGCCACGGGCGCGGCCACGGCCACCGCGACAGCGACAGGGACGGGGGCAGGGACGGAGACGGGAGCAGAAGCGCGGGCGGAGGCAGCGACGGGGGCAGAGGTGGGGGTGGGGGGTGA
>NZ_JACBXA010000385.1 GCF_013870515.1 Streptomyces albidus (ex Kaewkla and Franco 2022)
GCGGCGGAGCGCACCGGCCGGCACCTCGACGCGCTCACCGCGGGGGACGCCTCCCATCTCTCCGAGGCCCGCGCCCGGTCGGCAGGGCCGACCCGGCGGGGCGGCTACGGAATGTGCGGCCGCCGGGACGAGTACGAACTGCCCGGCACCACGCTGCCCTACTACGGCGAATAGCCCCGACTGCCGCCGCCGGCACCGGTGTTCGCACGCCGGCGCTCGGGCGGCGGTCACACCCGACACCGCACGGAAAGGTCCGATCCCATGCCCGCACCCAGGACGAAGGCGTCCTGCGCGGCAGCCGTGGTGCTCGCCCTGAGCGCGACGCTCACAGGCTGCGGCGGCGGAGCCTCCGCCTCCGGCGAAGGCAAGGTCACGCTCCGCTTCACCTGGTGGGGGAACGCCGACCGTGCCGCCCGTACCAACAAGGCCGTCGAGGCCTTCGAACGTGCCCATCCCGGCATCGACGTCCAGACCTCCTACTCGACCTACGAGTCCTACAAGCAGAAGCTCGCCACGCAGGCCGCAGGCGGTGACGTCCCCGACCTGATCCAGCTCGACTACCGGCAGATCAGCCAGTACGCGGGCTCCGACGTGATGCTCGACCTGGAGAAGCAGCGCAAGCGCCTGCCGACCGGGAAGATGGACCCCGCCCTGCTGAAGACCGGGCAGGTCGGCGGCGTCCAGTACGCCCTCCCGATGGGCGTGGGCACGCAGGCGCTCGCCTACGACAAGGTGGCGTGGCGTGAGGCGGGGCTCAAGACACCCCGGGCGGGCTGGACTTGGGACGACTGGGCGAAGTCGCTGCGCCAGCTGAAGCGGGAGCGCGGCTCGTACGCCATGACCGACCCGGGCTCGATGGAGGACTGGTTCGAGATCTGGCTGCGCGGGCGGGGAAAGCAGCTGTACGGCAAGGACGGGCAGACCGCCTTCGCCGCGAAGGACCTCGCGGGCTTCTGGGCCTTCACCTCCAAGCTCCGCAAGGAGGGGCTGGTCAGTCCCGCCAGCGACACCACACAGATGGCGGGCTCCGTCGAGGACTCGCCGATGGGACGCGAGAAGGCGGTCGCGGAGTTCAACTGGGACGCCCCGTCGGCCGGTTACGAGGCCATGTACAAGGACCGGCTCGCGCTCGCGCCGATGCCCTCGGGCGAGGACGGCACCCCCGGCCAGTACTTCAAGCCGTCCATGCTGCTCGGGATAGCCGCGGGCAGCTCCCACCCGAAGCAGGCCGCGGAGTTCATCGACTTCCTGCTCAACTCCGACGAGGCGGCGGACATCCTCGGAGTGGACCGCGGAACGCCGGTCAACAGCCGTCAGCGTCAGCGGGTTCTCCCGAAGGTGACCGGCTTCCAGAAGCAGGTCGCCGGCCTTCAGACGTCGCTGCGCGGAAAGCTCGAGGACCCGCCCGCCGCACCGCCCCGCGGTGACAACGGCCTCCAGTCGACGTTCCAACGCGACTACGACCACGTCTCGTTCGACAAGGCGACACCGCTGCAGGTCGCGGAGGACTTCCTCACCGAGGCACGGACGGAGCTGAGGCCGTGATGGCGAACGCACCGGCATCGACGGCACGTGCGACGGCGACGACGGGCGCCGGAGAAGCACGCAAGGCGGCGGCGGGAGACGCGGCGGCACGCCCCGGAGAGCCCCGCAGGGACCGTCGCAGCAAACGCGAACGCCAGGGCGCCGCCTGGGTGTTCCTCTCCCCGTGGGTCCTGGGCGCCTCCGTGCTCACCCTGCTCCCGATGGCCGTCTCGCTCTATCTGTCCTTCACCGACTACAACCTCTTCGACCCGCCGTCGTGGATCGGCCTGCGCAACTACGTGCAGATGTTCACCGAGGATCCACGGCTGCTGCGTTCGGTGGGCAACACGCTCCTCTACGTGCTGTTCGCCGTACCGCTTCAGCTCGCGCTCGCCCTCACCGTCGCCGTCGCCCTGAAGTCGATGAGGCGCGGAAGGAACTTCTACAGGTCGGCCTTCTACGCGCCTTCGCTGCTGGGCGCGTCGATGAGCATCGCGCTGGTCTGGCGGGCGATCTTCAACGACGGCGGCACGGTGGACAACCTGCTGGCCGGCGTCGGCCTGGACATGGGCGGCTGGGTCAACAAGCCCGGCTGGGCTCTGCTGAGCGTCGCGCTGCTGACCGTCTGGCAGTTCGGAGCACCCATGGTCATCTTCCTCGCCGGGCTCCAGCAGATCCCGCAGGACCTCTACGAGGCCGCGGCCGTCGACGGGGCAGGCAGGTGGCGGCAGTTCGCCTCCATCACGCTGCCGATGCTCTCCCCGGTGCTCTTCTTCAACCTGGTGCTCCAGACCATCCAGGCGTTCCAGGTCTTCACCCCCGCCTACGCGGTCAGCGGCGGCCGGGGCGGCCCGGCCGACTCCACGCTCTTCTACACGCTCTACCTCTACGACCGGGGCTTCACCGCCTCGCACATGGGCTACGCCTCAGCGATGGCGTGGGTGCTTCTCGTGGCGATCGGCATCGTCACGGCGGTCCTCTTCCGCACCTCCCGCTCCTGGGTCTTCTACGCGAACGAGGAGGTCCGCTGATGTCCGCCACCACAGCCGCCGGCCGCCGCCGGCCCGTCAACTGGCCGCGCGTCGCGCTGCACGCGGGCGCCCTGGCCGTACTCGTCGTGCTGCTCTATCCGTTGGCCTGGCTGGTCGCCACGTCCTTCAAGCCGGCGGACGAAGTCCTCGCCAGCCTCGCCCTGTTGCCGTCCCGCCTGGCCACGGAGAACTACGGCACGGCGGCCGAAGGCATCGAGGGCGTCACGCTGCTCCAGCTCTTCGGCAACTCGCTGACCATCTCGCTCGGCGCGGTGCTCGGCAACGTGCTGAGCTGCTCGCTCGCCGCGTACGCCTTCGCACGGCTGCGTTTCACGATGCGCGGCCCGCTGTTCGCGTTCATGATCGCCACGATCATGCTGCCGCACCACGCGGTGCTCATCCCGCAGTACATCGTCTTCAACCAGCTCGGCATGGTGAACACCTTCTGGCCGATGGTGCTGCCGAAGTTCCTGGCCACCGACGCGTTCTTCGTCTTCCTCATCGTGCAGTTCATGCGCGGGCTGCCGCGCGAGCTGGACGAGGCGGCGAAGATCGACGGCTGCGGCCCCTTCGGCACGTTCGTCCGCGTCGTCCTGCCGCTGACCAGGCCCGCGCTGATCACCACCGCGATCTTCACCTTCATCTGGACCTGGAACGACTTCTTCACGCAGCTGATCTATCTCTTCGAGCCCGACAAGTACACGCTCACTCTCGCGCTGCGTACGTTCGTCGACACCTCCAGCCAGTCCGCGTACGGGCCGATGTTCGCGATGTCCGTGTTCGCGCTGCTGCCCATCGTGCTGTTCTTCCTCGCCTTCCAGCGGCTGCTGGTCGAGGGAATGGCCAACTCCGGGCTGAAGGGCTGACGAGCATGAGCAACGGCGCAGTGCCCCGAGGGGCGGAGCGGGCGGACGGTGACCTTTTCGGCCCGCGCTTCGAGTTGTTCGCCGACGTGCTCGGCATCGGCCTGGCCACTGCGGTCGCCGGGCTGCCGCTGGTCACCTTCCCCGCCGCGCTGTCGACGGCGTGCACGCTGCTGCGCCGACGACGCCTGTACGGCGAACCCTGCACGGCGGGGCGGTACTTCGCCGCGTTCCGTACGCGCATGGCCCGCCCCGGGGAGTGGGCCGCCGGTGCGATCGTGCTGGTCCTCGGTGCCCTGGCGGCCGCCGACGCGGGGCTCGCCTCGCCCGGCAC
>NZ_JACBXA010000386.1 GCF_013870515.1 Streptomyces albidus (ex Kaewkla and Franco 2022)
GATGTGGCGGCGACGGCCGCTGTACGCAGACGCATCCCGTAAGTGTCGGTGCTGGGACGGGTGCGGGGCCAGTGGGCGGAGTCGGCCGGGTGATTCCCGTGCGCCCCTCAACCGTCATGCCGGCCTCACCGACTCACCCCTCCCGGGCCGCGGGTGAACGCCCTCACTCGGGGGACGGCTGCCCGTATCCGCTCAACTTCTCCGCCACCCTGGCGAGTTCGGCGGGCGGGATGAGCGTGGGCTCGCGTCCGGGGAGGGAGGAGGCGGTGAGCCAGACGTGGCACATCCACTCCAGCTGCGCGGTCCGGTCGTACGCCTGGTCGAGATCGTTGCCGTAGGCGACCGTGCCGTGGTTCTGGAGGAGGCAGGCGCTGCGTCCGTCCAGGGCGGTGATCATGTTGTGGGCCAGTTCGTCGCTGCCGTAGGTGGCGTACGGTGCGACGCGGACGGGACCGCCGAGAGCGGCGGCCATGTAGTGGATCGCCGGGAGTTCACTCACCAGGGTGGAGGCCGCGGTGGCGTGCACGGCGTGGGTGTGTACGACGGCGCGAGCGTCCGTGTGCCGGTAGACGGCCAGGTGCATGGGGAGTTCGCTGGTGGGCCGGAGGTCTCCGGCGGTGCGCCGTCCGTCGAGGTCCACGGCGCACAGATCGTCGGGGCCGAGCCGGTCGTAGGGGACGCCGGTCGGAGTCACCAGCACGGTGTCCCCGACGCGGACGGAGACGTTGCCCGAGGTGCCGACGACGAGGCCCTCGGCGACCGTACGGCGCGCGGTGTCCACCAACTCCCGCCAGGCGCTGTGCACTTGCTCCACCTCCTGCATGCGGCGCGGCCCTGACGGACCCCGCGACGGGACGGTCGGGTGAGGAGGAAGGGGAGCGGGGGGCGGTGGCGTGGCACCACTCACAACAGGCGCCGGTGAGTGACACCCTGAAGCCCGCCGCAGTTCACCTTCCGTTCATCGGCCGTCCCTACGTTCAACGAGTCCTTGACCTTCGACTGATTGTGCCTGGGTGAATGGAACACATCACGCTTCTCATCGGGATCGTGATCGTCACGGCCTTGGTGTTCGACTTTACGAACGGCTTCCACGACACGGCCAACGCCATGGCCACCACCATCTCCACCGGGGCACTCAAGCCCAAGACAGCGGTGGCGATGTCGGCGGCCCTCAACCTGATCGGCGCGTTCCTGTCCGTCGAGGTCGCCAAGACCATCTCTTCGGGAATCATCGACGAAGGCTCCGGAATACAGCCTGAAGTGATCTTCGCCGGGCTCGTCGGCGCGATCATCTGGAACCTGCTGACGTGGCTGGCCGGACTCCCCTCCAGCTCCTCCCACGCTCTGATGGGCGGCCTCGTCGGCGCGACGGTCGCCTCCGTCGGCCTCGGCGCCGTCAACGGCGACACCGTGGTGATGAAGGTGCTCATCCCGGCCGTCGCCGCTCCGCTCGTCGCGGGCCTCGCCGCGTTCTGCGCGACGCGGCTCACCTACCGGGCCGCGCGGAAGGCCGACGAGGGCCAGACCGCCAAGGGCTACCGGGCGGGTCAGATCACCTCCGCCGCACTGGTCTCCCTTGCCCACGGCACCAACGACGCACAGAAGACCATGGGTGTCATCACCCTCGCGCTGATCACGGGCGGCGTCGTCGCCCCCCAGGCGGACCCGCCCACCTGGGTGATCGTCTCGGCGGGCCTGGCCATCGCGCTGGGCACGTACCTGGGCGGCTGGCGGATCATCCGCACGATGGGCAGCGGGCTCACCGACATCAAGCCTCCGCAGGGATTCGCCGCGCAGACCAGCGCGGCGGTCACGATCCTCGCCTCCTCGCACATCGGCTTCTCGCTCTCCACCACGCACGTCTGCTCCGGCGCCGTCATGGGCTCCGGTGTCGGCCGTAAGGGCGGAGTCGTGCGGTGGTCGACCGCGGCCAGGATGCTGATGAGCTGGGGGCTGACGCTCCCGGCGGCAGGACTGGTCGCCGCCGGTGCGGCGCTGCTGGCCGAGCAGGGCGATCTGGGTGTCACGACGGTCGCTGTGCTCGCACTGCTGATCAGCGGCGGCATCTGGGTGCTCTCGCGGCGCCAGCCCGTCGACCACACCAACGTCAACGACGCGGCGCCGGCCGAGACGGACGGGAACGAGCCCGCCGGGGTCGTCACCGCCGCTCTCCGCTCCGTCGCACCGCCGCCCACGGTCAAGGCGCAGGACGCCTCCGAGGACGGCACCGTCACCGGCACGGCTGCGGAAGCCGCCGTGCCGGCGCAGGAGTCGAAGACCTCCGACACCGTCCCGGTGCCGGAAGACCACTCCGAGGCCGACCGGCAGCGGGCGGGCTCCACACTCGGCTAGCGCCGGGCCACGACAACACAGACCGAACCGGAACCGGTCACCTGAAGGCCGGTTCCGGACAGACTTGGAGCAGAAGGAAGCGCTATGCAGATCGACTGGGCAGCACTCGGCGAGGTGTTCGGCGTCAGCCTCGTGGCCACGGTGGCCCTGGTGGGGATCTTCACGCTCGGCATCGTGGGCACCTCCACCGGCAGTTCGCAGGGCGGCGGCTCGTCCGCCCTCGCACGCACCGGCGCGTACGCCTGCTACGCGCTGTGCGCCGCAGCCGTGGCCTTCGGCATCTACATCATCACCGCTCCGTGAGCGCCGCCGCGCCGGCGGCCTCCTAGCGCCGGAACCACGGCGTCAGAGGGGGTACGGACATCGTCCGTACCCCCTCTCCGTGTGCCTGCTCACACTCTTCCGCCGCAGGTCAGCGGCGAGTTGACGGCCCCACCAGTACGTGGTGGACTGCCCGTTGCCCAACGGCGGCTGGAGAGGAAGCCGGTGCGAATCCGGCGCGGTCCCGCCACTGTCACCGGGGAGCGCACCCCCAACCGAAGGTCACGGCCCGCCTGTTCGGCGGCTGGAAGGCCGGGGGTCGCAGCGATCCGGAAGCCAGGAGACTCTCACCGCCGGTACGTCGAGCCAGGGCGAGGACCCTGAGTGAGGACTCCGCCATGCCCGGCTTCCCGGCCGCACCCGAGCCCGTACGCACCGGATCGTCACCGTCACCGCTCCGGTCCCTCCACCCCGCGTCGGCTTCCGGCCTGCCTGACGGCTGGACGGCGCACCGCCACCGGCCGGAGCCCGCACCACACCTTCGAGGCACGACGGCACGCTGACCGATGCGGGCTCATCGCGCCTACGCCTGCGGCGCGTTCCTCGGCTACCTGGGCGATCTGCTGCTGGGCGACCCGCGTCGCGGACACCCTGTGGCCCTCTTCGGAGACGCCGCCGCAGCAGCCGAACGCGCCCTGTGGCAGGACCGCCGCAGCGCCGGTGTGGCACACACGGCGCTTTGCGTCTCGGGTGCCGTCGCGACGGCTGCGGTGCTCTCCCGCGCGACGCGCGGCGTTCACCGGTCCGCCGGGAGCGTGCTCTTCGCGGCGGCGGTGACGTGGACCGTGCTCGGCGGGACGGGCCTGTGCCGAGAGGCGCAGGCGGTCGCGGCGGCTCTCGATGCCGGTGATGTGGCCGGCGCGCGGCGCCTGTTGCCGCATCTGTGCGGCCGCGATCCGGACGCCCTGGACGCGGACGGCATCGCTCGTGCCGTCGTCGAATCGGTGGCGGAGAACACCTCGGACGCCGTGGTCGGCGCCCTCGTGTGGGGCGCGATCGCAGGAGTGCCCGGCATGGCCGCCTTCCGCGCCGTCAACACCCTCGACGCGATGGTCGGCCACCGCTCCC
>NZ_JACBXA010000387.1 GCF_013870515.1 Streptomyces albidus (ex Kaewkla and Franco 2022)
GCCCCGGGTCTCCTCCGGTCCGTAGCGCGGCGGAGGCCCGTACGAACCGTTCTGCGGCTGGTCGCTCATGCGCTGCCTCCTGCGAACGGCGGGAGAACCTCGACCGTGCCGCCATCCCGCAGCTCCACCGCGTCGTGTGCGCGCTTGCCGACCGGCTTACCGTCCACGAGGAAGGAGCAGCGCAGCAGCACGCGCGCGAAGTCCGCACGTTCCGTGTGCCGTTCACGTGCGCTGTCGAGGGCGTCGGCGAGGGTCCTGGCCTCGTACCGCTCCTCGGCGATCCCGGAGGCGGCCTTGGCCGCCGCCCAGTAACGGATGGTGCCACTCGCCATCGTGGGTCCCGTCTCTCAGCCGGTCTGTGTTGCGCGACCCATCATGCCGGGCGTTCGGCGGCACTCGGCCACCGTGCGGTGATCCATGTGCCGATCCGGCGCAGCAATTCGGGCTCGGCGGCGTTCTCGGCGTGGCCGAGGCCGGGCACCACCCACAGCTCGCTGCAGTCGGGATCTGCCGCCTCGGCGAGGGATTGCGGGTGGTCGAGCGGGAAGTACGGGTCCTGGTCGCCGTGCACGACCAGCAGGGGCGTCGGTGCGAGGGCCGACGCCGCGGCCACGGGGGAGAGCGGCACGGGGTCCCAGTCGTGGGGGTGGATACGCGTGCGCAGCCCGTACCGGGAGACGAGCCGCCCCACCGGGCGCTGGATGACCCAGTGCAGCCTTCGCATGGGTGCTGTGCCGCGGTAGTACCAGCGGGCGGGTGCGCTGACGGCCACGATGGTGTCCGAGTGCGCGTGCTCGACGGTGTCCGAGTGCGCGTACGCGTCGGGCAGCTCTCCAGGTACCTGGGCGCTGGGCGCGAGTCCGGAGGAGGCGACGGTGACTGGGAGTGCGCCCGGGCGCCCTTCGTGCGCCTCTGTGGGCGCGAGGTCGCCGGTGCCGGTTGTATACGGGCGGTACAGAGCGCCGTGACGTACGACGACCGAGCCGCCCATGGAGAAGCCGACCGTCGCGACGTGCTCATGGCCCATCGAGCGTGCCCAGCCGACCGCCGCAGCCAGGTCGAGCACTTCGCGGTCGCCGACTGTGGAGTGGCCCCCGGAGTTGCCGTGGCCGCGGAAGGAGAAGGTGATCACCGCTCCGTACTGCGCGAACACCTGCGCCGCCCGGCGCAGGGCCGGCCGGTTCACCGAGCCGCTGAAGCCGTGCGCGAGGACGATCGCACCGGGTGCACGGCCGTCGCCTCTGCTCCCGCGGGCGCCTGCATACGGCTCGTATGCAGCCTCGATACGGACACCGTCCCGAGCCCGCAGGACCGTCCGCCGAGGCGTGGCCGGCTGGACGTGCCTTTCGTCCTCGGTTTCACTCTCGGTGCCCGTCGCAGCCTCGGAGCGAGCGAACTCACACTCCGCTTCTTCGTGCATGTCCGCTATTCTGCTCCCAGTGAAGGATCCGGGCAGCGACGCCCCCGGGTCCTTTTGTGCTTTCAGGAGCGCATCCGTACGAAGCAGTGCCGTGCCGTACCGATGTCCCCACAGGGACTGAGGAAGGACCTGACGTGAGTTCGCTACTCCTGCTGACGAACGCCCTCCAGCCCTCGACCGAAGTTCTGCCCGCCCTCGGACTGCTGCTCCACAACGTGCGTGTGGCACCTGCCGAGGGTGCTGCCCTCGTGGACACCCCGGGCGCCGACGTGATCCTTGTCGACGGGCGGCGTGATCTGCCGCAGGTGCGCTCTCTGTGCCAGCTGCTCAACTCGACGGGACCCGGCTGTCCGGTCCTGCTCATCGTCACCGAGGGCGGGCTCGCGGCAGTGACCGCCGACTGGGGCGTCGACGACGTGCTGCTGGAGAGCGCCGGCCCCGCGGAGGTGGAGGCGCGGCTGCGACTCGCGACCGGACGGCAGCAGATGGGGGCGGCCGAGACCCCCACGGAGATCCGCAACGGCGACCTGTCCGTCGACGAGGCCACCTACAGCGCGAAGTTGAAGGGACGGGTCCTGGATCTGACCTTCAAGGAGTTCGAGCTGCTGAAGTACCTGGCACAGCACCCCGGACGCGTCTTCACTCGCGCCCAGCTGCTCCAGGAGGTCTGGGGCTACGACTACTTCGGCGGCACAAGGACCGTGGACGTGCACGTGCGGCGGCTGCGCGCGAAGCTCGGCCCCGAGCACGAGTCGCTGATCGGCACCGTGCGCAACGTCGGTTATCGCTTCGTCTCGCCGGAGAAGGGCGAGAAGTCGGCCGAGGAGAAGAAGGCCGAGGCCGACGCCCGTGCCGTCACCGACGCAGCCACCCGTGTCGCCCGTGAGGCGGCGGCTGGGGGAGCAGCCGGGAACGGGTCGTACGGGCGCGGTCCGGGAGCCGTGGACGGCGCTGCTCGGGGCGGTCGGACAGCCAACCCCTGACGCCCCGCAGACGGCGGATGCTTCCCGCGTAGACTGCGCGGGTGGCCAGGGTGACGCGGGACGATGTGGCAAGGCTGGCGGGTACTTCGACCGCGGTCGTCAGCTATGTGATCAACAACGGGCCGCGGCCCGTCGCACCGGCCACGCGCGAGCGCGTGCTCGCGGCGATCAAGGAGCTGGGCTATCGCCCGGACCGGGTCGCGCAGGCGATGGCCTCGCGCCGTACGGACTTGATAGGCCTCATCGTTCCGGACGCCCGGCAGCCCTTCTTCGCGGAGCTGGCGCACGCCGTCGAACAGGCGGCGGCCGAGCGCGGAAAGATGGTGCTGGTCGGCAACTCCGACTACCTCGACGAGCGCGAGGTGCACTATCTGCGGGCGTTCCTGGGGATGCGCGTCTCCGGCCTGATCCTCATCAGCCAGGGGCCGAGTGAGCACGCAGCCGTCGAGATAGACGCCTGGGACGCCCGCGTCGTGCTGCTGCACCGGCGTCCGGAGGCGATCGACGACGTGGCCGTGGTGTTGGACGACGTCGGCGGCGCCCAGTTGGCCACGCGGCACCTGCTGGAGCACGGGCACGAATTCGTCGCCTGCCTCGGCGGCATCGACTCCACGCCGGAGTCCGGTGACCCGGTGACCGACCACGTGGAGGGCTGGTCCCGGGCGATGAAGGAGGCGGGGCGCTCGGTTGAGGGGCAGCTCTTCCAGGCTCCGTACAACCGCTACGACACGTACAAGCTCGCGTTGGAGCTGCTGCGGCGTCCGGACCGTCCTTCGGCTGTCTTCTGCTCCACGGACGACCAGGCGTTCGGCGTGATGCGTGCCGCCCGTGAGCTGGGCATGGACGTGCCGCAGGACCTGGCGGTGGCCGGCTTCGACGACGTGAAGGAGGCCGGGCTCACCGACCCGCCCCTCACGACGGTCGGTTCGGACCGCGAAGGCATGGCGAAGGCGGCCGTGGACCTGGTGCTCGACGACTCCCTGCGGGTGGCGGGCTCCGGGGGGCAGCGGCTGCGGCAGTTCCCGGCCGGGCTGGTCGTGCGGCGTTCGTGCGGCTGCGGCTCACCCCCGCAGCGCTGACCGCGGGCCCCCACCTCCGCGCGAAGATCTTCGGGGGTTCTCAGAGGCGTCTCAGCTTCTTCTCATGGAGCGGAGTCACCGTGAGGGCATGAGCGAACACCAGGCGTCTTCCTCCGGGTCCCATTCGTCTTCCACTTCCTCATCCTTCGCCGCAGCTTCCTCGCCGCCCTCCGGCAACGCTGCGGTTCCTCCTGGTTCCTCCCTCGGCCCCCCTCCCGGCTCTCCTCCGGTGTTCGCCTCCGACGG
>NZ_JACBXA010000388.1 GCF_013870515.1 Streptomyces albidus (ex Kaewkla and Franco 2022)
GACGATGCGCAGCAGACTGTCGGCGTCGAGGACCTGCCCGCCCTCCGCGGCGCGGTGCACGCGCGCGATGAGTCCGGCGATCTCGGGGTCCTCGACGGATGCCGTGACGAAGCCCGGGGTGCCACGTATCGAAGTGGTCTCGGAGGCGATGCGGGCGACGAGTCCGGGTTCCGGATAGAGCACGTCGTAGCGCCAGCCCTCGGGAGCGCCCGCGTGGGCCGAGTGCGGAACGCCGGGATTGATCAGCGCGAGCCCCCCGGGTCCGGCATGGTGGCTGGCGCCCAGGTGCCGGAAGGTCTCCACGCCTTCGGCTACGGCCCCGATGGTGTAGGCGTCGTGCGTGTGCCGGGCGAAGGTCTTGCTCCGGTAGCGGGCGCGCAGCAGGTCGACCTCCGGCAGCTGCGGATGCCGCCAGTGCCGTGCGCTCTCACCCGCTTCCATGGATCCATTCTGCGCCGCGTTCCGGCGTTGTCAGCGGTGAGGTGCACGATGGACGTCATGGGTCAGACCTCGCCGGCCTCGGCGCTCGACGTCTTCTCCCCCGCGACCCGGGCATGGTTCACGGGAGCATTCAGCGCGCCCACCGCCGCCCAGGCGGGAGCCTGGCGTGCGCTGGCCGAGGAGTCGGACGCCCTCGTGGTCGCCCCCACCGGCTCCGGCAAGACGCTGGCCGCCTTTCTCGCGTCGCTGGACAGGCTCGCCTCCGCTCCCCCGCCCGCCGACCCCGTCAAGCGCTGCAGAGTGCTGTACGTCTCGCCGCTGAAGGCCCTCGCCGTCGACGTGGAGCGCAATCTGCGCAGCCCGCTGACCGGCATCCGCCAGGAGTCGCTGCGGCTGGGCCTGCCCGAGCCCGACATCCGGGTCGGCATCCGCTCCGGCGACACCCCCGCCGCCGAGCGCCGCTCCCTGGCCCGCCGCCCTCCCGACATCATGATCACGACGCCCGAGTCGCTGTTCCTGATGCTCACCTCCGCCGCCCGTGACGCACTCTCCGGTGTGGAGACGGTGATCCTCGACGAGGTGCACGCAGTCGCCGGCACCAAGCGCGGGGCCCATCTGGCCCTCTCCCTGGAGCGGCTGGACCAGCTGCTCGACCGCCCCGCCCGCCGTATCGGGCTCTCCGCGACCGTACGGCCCGTGGACGAGGTGGCCCGTTTCCTCTCGCCGCAGCGCAAGGCGACCGTCGTGCAGCCGCCCTCCGGCAAGGAGTTCGACCTGTCGGTGGTGGTGCCCGTCGAGGACATGGGCGAGCTGGGCAGCTCCCCCGCCCAGGACAGCGGCGGCCCGGACGCCGGCGGCCCCGGCGGTGGGGGCAAGCCCTCCATCTGGCCGTCGGTCGAGGAGCGCATCGCCGACCTCGTTCAAGCGCACCGCTCCACCATCGTCTTCGCCAACTCCCGCCGCCTCGCGGAGCGTTTGTGCAACAGGCTCAACGAGATCGCGTACGAGCGCGCGACAGGCGAGCCCATGCCCGAGCACCACTCCCCGGCCGAGCTCATGGCCGAGTCGGGAGCGGCCAAGGGCGCGCCGCCGCTGCTCGCCCGCGCTCACCACGGCTCGGTCTCCAAGGAGCAGCGCGCGCAGGTCGAGGAGGAGCTGAAGTCGGGGCGCCTGCCCGCGGTCGTGGCCACGTCCAGTCTCGAACTCGGCATCGACATGGGCGCGGTCGACCTGGTCGTCCAGGTCGAGTCCCCGCCGTCGGTGGCCTCCGGGCTCCAGCGCGTGGGGCGCGCCGGCCATCAGGTGGGGGCCGTCTCGGCCGGAGTCGTCTTTCCCAAGTACCGGGGCGACCTGGTCCAGTCGGCGGTCGTGACCGAGCGGATGCGTGCGGGCGCCATCGAGGCGCTGCGCGTCCCGTCCAATCCCCTCGACGTCCTTGCTCAGCAGCTCGTCGCGATGGTCTCGGTGGACACGTGGGACGTGGAGGAGCTGCTGCTCCTGGTCCGCCGCGCAGCGCCCTTCTCCTCGCTGCCGGAGTCGGCTTACCACGCCGTGCTCGACATGCTCGCGGGCCGCTATCCGTCCGACGCCTTCGCGGAGTTGCGGCCCCGGCTCGTGTGGGACCGGGTGGCGCAGACCCTGAGCGGCAGGCCCGGCGCGCAGCGTCTGGCAGTGACCTCCGGCGGCACGATCCCGGACCGGGGCCTCTTCGGTGTGTTCCTGGCCGGGGCCGACCCCAAGAAGGGCGGCGGCCGCGTCGGTGAGCTCGACGAGGAGATGGTCTACGAATCGCGCGTGGGCGACGTCTTCACCCTGGGCACCACGTCCTGGCGGATCGAGGACATCACGCGCGACCGCGTGCTCGTCTCGCCGGCCCCGGGAGTGCCCGGGCGGCTGCCGTTCTGGAAGGGCGACCAGCTGGGCCGCCCCCTGGAGTTGGGCCGTGCGCTGGGCGGGTTCCTGCGCGAGATCGGGTCCCTCTCGGCGGAGGCGGCCCAGGAGCGGCTGACGGCGGCGGGGCTGGACGAGCTGGCCGTCGGCAATCTCCTGACCTACCTGGACGAGCAGCGCAGCGCCTGCGGCCACGTCCCCGACGACCGCACGATCGTGGTCGAGCGCTTCCGCGACGAGCTGGGCGACTGGCGCATCGTCGTGCACTCACCCTTCGGCGCCCAGGTCCACGCCCCCTGGGCCCTCGCTCTCGGAGCACGGCTCACCGAGCGGTACGGCATGGACGCCCAGGTCATGCACGCCGACGACGGTCTCGTGCTGAGGCTGCCCGACGCCGACCTGATGGGTCTGGACCTGCTGGAGGACGAATCCACGGGCGGAGACTCGGCGTTCGACTCGGGGCAGGCGCCCGTCGGTGTCTCCGACGTCCTCTTCGACAAGGGCGAGGTCGAGCAGATCGTCACCGACCAGGTCGGCGGCTCCGCCCTGTTCGCCGCCCGGTTCCGCGAGTGCGCGGCGCGGGCCCTGCTGCTGCCGCGACGCAACCCCGGCAAGCGAACCCCCCTGTGGCAGCAGCGGCAGCGCGCCGCTCAACTCCTCCAGGTGGCTTCCGAGTTCGGTTCCTTCCCGATCGTGCTGGAAGCGGTCCGCGAGTGCCTCCAGGACGTCTTCGACGTGCCCGGCCTGTCCGAGCTGATGGGCGACATCGAGTCCCGTCGCGTACGGGTGGTCGAGGTCACCACCAACGACCCCTCGCCCTTCGCCCGCTCGCTCCTCTTCGGCTACGTCGCGCAGTACCTCTACGAGGGTGACTCGCCGCTCGCCGAGCGCCGGGCGGCGGCCCTCTCCCTCGATTCCCGGCTGCTGGCCGAGCTCCTCGGCCAGGCGGAGCTGCGCGAGCTGCTCGACGCGGAGGTCCTCGGCGAGCTGGAGAAGGAGCTGCAGTGGCTCACCGAGGACCGCCGCGTCAAGGACGTCGAGGGCGTCGCCGATCTGCTGCGCCTTCTCGGGCCGCTGACCACCGCGCAGTTGCGGGAGCGGGGCGCCGACCCCCAGTGGGCGGCCGACCTGGAGTCCGCCCGCCGGGCGATCCGCGTGCGCATCGCAGGGAAGCAGCACTTCGCGGCCGTCGAGGACGCGGGGCGTCTGCGGGACGCCCTGGGCGCCGCGCTGCCCGTCGGGGTCCCCGAGGCGTTCACGGAGCCGGTGCCCGACCCTCTCGGAGACCTCCTCGCCCGGTACGCCCGTACGCACGGGCCGTTCATCTCCGCCGACGCCGCCGCCCGTTTCGGGCTGGGCACCGCCGTG
>NZ_JACBXA010000389.1 GCF_013870515.1 Streptomyces albidus (ex Kaewkla and Franco 2022)
CCCTATGACCCCGGCGACGTGCTGCCGCCCCGCCCCGTACGTACCCACGCTGGTCGCGAGCTGCCCGCCGGCCGAGGAGCCCAGCAGGACGATCCGCTGCGGGTCGACGCCGAACGCCCCGGAGCGGTGCCGTATCCAGTGCAGCGCGCGCAGGACGTCCGAACGCTGGGCGGGCCAGGAGGCGTCGACGTTGCGCCGGTAGTCGACGTCGAAGACCGTGGCTCCGGAATCGGCGATCCGCTGGGCCCAGGCGTCCCACCCGGACGACCGGTCCTGGAACCAGAAACCGCCGTGCAGGACCACCACAGCGGGACGCCGCACACCGCCTTCCAGCGGACGGGTCCGGTCACGGAAAGCGACCAGCTGCTGACGCGGCCCGCTGCCGTAGGAGTACGTGCGCTTCGCCTCCGGATCGCGGTCCGAGCCGCCGCCCGCCACCAGTGACGTGCAGAGCAGGAGCATCAGGCAGGTGAGAGTGGTGAGGGGAAGGCGGCGCACTCCCTCAGACTCAGGGTGAAGAGCTCAGGGCGCAACAACACTCTCAGTGAACGACGGTGACCCCTCACGCGGCGCGGCCCCCGGCTCCGTTCTGGAGCCGGGGGCCGCGTGCGGGCAACTGCGTGCCGGGGGGCGCTACTTCACCGATCCCAGCATCGGCCTGATCTTGTTGCGGGCGGCCAGGAAGACCACACCCGCCACCACCGCGATGATTCCCTGCACGGCGAAACCGGTCTTGCCGCTGGCCGCGTCGCCGATGGCGAGCTGGACGATCGCGAAGACGCAGTCGCCGGCGGTGACGGCGAGGAACCACACGCCCATGAGCTGGCTCGCGTACTTGGCCGGCGCCAGCTTCGTCGTCACCGACAGCCCGACCGGGGACAGGCACAGCTCCGCGACGGTCTGGAAGAGGTAGACCACGATCAGCCACAGCGGGCTGACCTTGGCGTCTCCGGTGGCTGCCGCCATCGCCAGCATCATCACTCCGAAGGAGACCCCGACGCCGATGAGGCCGAAGGAGAACTTCGTCGTGGTGGCCGGATTGCGACTGCCGAGCTTGACCCAGATCGCCGCCAGCACCGGGGCGAGCATCATCACCCACAGGGGGTTGACCGACTGGAACCAGCTCGTCGGGAAGGTGATCCCCAGCAGGTCGGTGGAGGTGCTCTTCTCGGCGAAGAGGGTCAGCGTCGAGCCGGACTGGTCGAAGATCATCCAGAAGATCGCGGCGGCGACGAAGAACCAGATGTAGGCGGTCAGCTTCTGCTTCTCGTCGGGCGTGACGTCCGTGTCGCGCCGCATCCTGGCGAAGTAGTACGTCGGCAGGACGAGCCCGGCGATGCTCAGCGGCCACAGGACCCAGTCGATGGTGAAGGCGTTCGCGAGCACGACGGCGGCGTAGAACAGGCCCAGCACGGCGGCGCCGAGCAGGGTGTTGCGTATCGCCTTGTTGCGCTCCTGGGCGCTGAGCGGGTTGGGAACGGTGCTGGACTCCGGTGCCAGGTGGCGGGTGCCGACGAGGAACTGGACCAGACCCAGCGCCATGCCCACAGCGGCCAGGCCGAAGCCGAGGTGCCAGCTGACCTTCTGGCCGGCCCAGCCGATCAGCAGCGGCGCACCGAAGGCACCGATGTTGATGCCCATGTAGAAGACGGTGAAGCCGCCGTCCCTGCGCGGGTCGTCGGGGCCCTGGTACAGGTGGCCGACCATCGTGGAGATGTTGGCCTTCAGCAGGCCGGAGCCCACGCCGATGAAGACCAGGCCCACGAAGAAGAGGGCGTCGACCGAGGTGGCCAGCAGCGCGTGGCCGATCATGATGACGAACGACGAGATGGCGACCGTCCGGCGGGGGCCCCAGACGCGGTCTCCGAGCCAGCCGCCCGGCATCGACATCAGGTAGACGGTGGCGTTGTAGACGGAGTAGAGGGCCACGGCGGTGGCCGTGGCCATGCCCATGCCGCCGTCGACGGCCGCGGCCGTCAGGTAGAGGACGAGCAGGGCGCGCATCCCGTAGAAGCTGAAGCGCTCCCACATCTCTGTCATGAAGAGCGTGGCGAGGCCGCGGGGGTGGCCGAAGAAGGTCCTGCCCTCAGCTGTGGGCGGGCCGTGGGGTTGGTCCTTGGAGAGGGTGGAAGCCATGTGGGGGGATTCCTCTGTAGGGGATGGTCCCGACAGCCGAGCGCACCCCGCGCAACGCGCGTAGATCACGTACAGGGCCCAGCCGACGGGTCGTTGACCGATCTCGGGCTGCCTCCGCTGCGCGAATCAGGCGGCAAGAACGCCCGTGGGCACCCGCGTACGGAGACCCGGAACGGGCCGGCGACACGGATATGTGCACCGCACACGCACTCGGAAGCGAGCTCACCATACGTCACGCAGGCCCCCCGAATGGAAGGCGTTGCGACACAGATCACAGGTGACAGGCGTACCATTCCAGCCAATTCGAAGGTAACGACTGTGCATCTCCGATGATCCGCACTGGTTGGCGGGGACCGGCCTTACGCTCGGCTACGAGGACTACCATCGGGCCATGACCCGTGTACTGCTCGCCGAGGACGACACTGCGATCTCGGAGCCGCTGGCCCGTGCGCTGCGCCGCGAGGGATACGAGGTCGAGGTGCGCAAGGACGGTCCCACAGCACTCGACGCAGGGCTGCGTGAGGGCATCGACCTGGTGGTGCTGGACCTCGGTCTCCCCGGCATGGACGGGCTGGAGGTCTGCCGCCGGCTGCGCAACGAGGGGCACACCTTTCCGGTGCTCGTCCTCACCGCACGCGCCGACGAGGTGGACACCGTCGTCGGCCTGGACGCGGGCGCAGACGACTACGTCACCAAGCCCTTCCGGCTGGCCGAACTGCTCGCACGGGTACGGGCGCTGCTGCGGCGCGGTGCCGCCGCCGAGCCCACGGTGCCACCCGCCACGCACGGGGTGCGGATCGACGTCGAGTCGCACCGCGTGTGGATGGGCGAGGAGGAACTCCAGCTGACGGCAAAGGAGTTCGACCTGCTGCGGGTGCTCGTGCGCGACGCCGGCCGGGTCGTCACGCGTGACCAGCTCATGCGCGAGGTCTGGGACACCACTTGGTGGTCCTCGACGAAGACGCTGGACATGCACATCTCCTGGCTCCGCAAGAAGCTCGGCGACGACGCCGCCAACCCGCGCTACATCGCCACCGTGCGAGGTGTCGGGTTCCGTTTCGAGAAGAGCTGAGAGTGCCGGCGCCCACGTCCGCCGCACCGTCCGGGGGCCGCCGGTTCACGGCCGGCTCCCGCCAGGAGGGCTGTACGTGCGCCGCCGGTTGATCCAGTCGACGCTCGCCGTCGTGCTCGTCGTCGTGGCCGTCTTCGGCATCTCGCTGATCCTGGTCGAGTCCCGCTCCATCGAGAACAGCGCCAAGGACAGCGTGAAGTCGGAGGCCGTGCAGCTCGTCTCCGTGGTGGAGAGCCGCATCGTGGCCGGCGAGGCCGTGTCGCGGGCGACGATGAGCAACGCCGCCCCCAGGAACCGCTACGTGCGCATCGAGGTGCCCGGGAAGCAGGCCATCACGCTGGGCGACCGGCCCGCGGGCGGCGTCATCCAGGCCACGCAGACCGGTGCGCACGGCGAACGCATCACTGTGCGGCAGTCCTACAGCTCGGTGCAGGACGAGATCGGCCGCACACTGATGATCATCCTTGCCGTCGCG
>NZ_JACBXA010000039.1 GCF_013870515.1 Streptomyces albidus (ex Kaewkla and Franco 2022)
GCCGGGAGTTGTTCCCCAAGTACCGGCTGGTGGGGTACTGCGGGCTGCCCGGCGCCGCCGCACTGGGACGGCTGGGCAGCGGCGATCCCGGCGAACGCGCCTCGGAGTTGGAGAAGACGGCACGCAAGTACGCGGGCGGGCGCGAACCCCTGCCCGTACTGGAACTCCTGGCCGCCGTCGCCAACCCGAGCGCGGGTCCCGACGGCAAGTACCGCACCCGGACGCCGTCCAAGACCATCCGCCGCTTCCACGAACTGGCGCGGAAGCGGGAGGCGTTGCTGCTCTTGAACATCCAGCCCGGCCGCGCCGCGCCACTGGACGAGGTCAAGGCCCTGCACGAATGGCTCGAGCATCCGGATGTGGGCGTGGCCCTGGACCCGGAGTGGGACATGGAAGGCGGCCAGGTCCCCGGGGAGACCTACGGCCGTACGAGCGCGGGTGAACTCAGCGACGTCGCCGACTACTTGGCCGAGCTGGTCCACGACAAGGACCTTCCGCACAAGCCGCTCGTCTTCCACCAGGTCTCGACCGCGGTCGTCAGCGACGAGAAGGACCTGCGCCCGGCCGACGGAGTCACCCTGATCAAGAGTGCCGACGGCATAGGGTCCCCGGACCTCAAGCGCAGCACGTGGCGGCAGCTCGTCGACGGCATGCCGGAGGGACTGCACACCGGCTTCAAGCTCTTCTACGAGGAGGACACCGAGGGCGGACGCCTGATGAAGCCGGAGGAGGTGCTGAAGCTGCGCCCCGAACCGGAGTACGTGATGTACGAATAGGTGGAACTCTGGGCCCGCATCGCCCCGCACTACCCGTTCGTCCGGCAAGATAGCCGTATGAGTGAACAAGTCACTTCGCCGGTTCTGAGTGCCGGTGTCGACGAGGCGGGACTTCTCGGGCTCGCCCATGGTTACCACCAGCGGCCGACGCGACTGCTCAAGACCACCGAACTGGGTGGGCAGTTGGCCAAGGTGTATGCGATCGAGGCGCCCGGCCGAAGCGTCGACATCGGTGGCAGTGAGCACGCGCTGCACCTCGCGGCGCTCCAGCTCGCGGCGGACCGGGAGACGGGGGCGCTCGGGCTGGCGTTCGTCATGCTGCACGCGGGCGGTGACGGCGACTACGTACTCGTGCACAGCTGGGTCGAGGGCTACATGTCCCGCCTGGCCGTCTTCAACGGGCCCATGGACAGCCCGGCTTCGCTGCGTCCCGCGTCGCGAGGCCTGGCACCGTGCGTGTGGGAGGCGCATGTGATCGCGCACGAGCGCGAGGCCTTCGTCCGCCATGTCCTCGACGCGGACGGGCCGTTGTACGCGCGCATCGCCGCGTGGAGCGACGACGTGCTGACCGTGCAGGCCACCGGCGGGACGCGATGAAGAGCTCCGTCCGGTCCGCCGTGCCCGGCGACATGCACAACGTGGCCGAACTCGCCGCGCTGCACGCGGAGTACGAGAAGGACGACCCGCCGCCCTCCGACCTGGCGGAGCGGCTGGCTGCGGCGCTCTTCGGGGACGGGGCGCCGGGTCTGCGCTGCTTCGTGGCGGAGCTGTCCGGAGGGGAGCTGGCCGGATACGCCACCTGCGCACCGGAGTTCGCGACCTGGCAGGGCCGGAACTACATGCACCTGGACTGCCTGTATCTGCGCGAGACCCACCGCGGACTCGGACTCGGCGCCCGGCTGATGGAGGCCGTCATCGCCGAAGCCGCCTCGATGGGTATCGAAGAGGTGCAGTGGAACACTCCCACCTGGAACGAGGGAGCCATCCGCTTCTACGACCGGCTGGGCAGCACGCGCCGGCAGAAGCAGCGGTACACGCTGCGGCTCTCACCGGCCGCCATGCGCGGCAGCGGCGCGGCGTGCCGCCCCGTCCAGGCCGTGGCGGACCAGCCCGGACCGCCTTAACGTCTTCACATGCCGATGAACAGAGCGCACCGCAAGCTGTGCAGTTCCGAGAAATGGGCACAGGGCGTGCGCGACCGCCTGCTGCCCTGGGCCCTGGAGCACGTCGACCTCGGCGACGACGTGCTGGAACTCGGCCCGGGGTACGGCGCCAACCTCCGTGTGCTGATCGACCAGGTGCCCAGCCTCACCGCGATCGAGATCGACGGGGACACGGCACGGCTGCTCCAGGAGGGGTGGGGAGACCGCGCCACCATCCTCCACGGTGACGCCTCCGCGCTGCCGCTGCCGGACGGCACGTTCTCGTCCGTGGTCTGCTTCACGATGCTGCACCACGTGCCGAAGGCGGAGACCCAGGACGAGATCTTCCGCGAGGCGTTCCGGGTGCTGCGTCCGGGCGGGATCTTCGCGGGCAGCGACAGCCAGCCGAACCTGCGCTTCCGGCTGCTGCACATCGGCGACACCATGAACACGCTGCGCCCGAAGGAGCTTCCGGGGCGGCTGGAGGCGGCCGGATTCACCGACGTCTCCGTGGACCGCCACCCGGAGAGCGGCGGGGTGCGGTTCCGCGGACGACGGCCCGTGGAGGCGTAGGCACCCTCGGCCTCCGGCTGAGGTCCCGTGGCGTGCGGTCGGGTCGCCCCTGGCGTCCACAGACGCCCTCAGGCGTCGGCCAGCGAGACCTCGGTGGACTTGATCAGAGCGACCACGGACGCACCCGGTGCGAGGTCCAGTTCGGCGACCGCGTCCCGGGTGACCGCGGCGGTGACCTCGCCGCCGTCGACCCCGACCTTGACGTCGGCCATGGCCCCGCCCGTCGTGATGTCGGTGATCTTCCCGGGGAGCCGGTTGCGGATGCTCAGCCCCTCGACACCACCGGTGGCGAGGGAGACCTCCGTGGACTTGGCGAGGACGCGCACGGGGGAGCCGATGGACAGGTCCAGGTCCCCGACCGCCTCCGACGTGATCACCGACGTGACCGTCTGTCCGCCCGACAGCCGGACCTTGACCGCGGCCACCGCTTCACCGGCCGCGATGTCGCTGACCGCGCCGGTGAGTTGATTGCGGATGCTCAACTTCATCGAGAGCCACCTCTCAGTGGGATGAGGTGAGGCTTTCATGGTGCTTCGTCCTCAAGGCTAGTCGCGACCGGGACGAGCCCGTACTCATGAGGCAAGCCGCACGGGGGTAGCTCGATGCGCTGCGGCGATTACTTAACGCGTATCGATGGTTACTGGCGCGTGTGGGGCTCGATCGGAGGGCGGGCCGTACGCGGCATCGCGCCCGGCCCGCCCTCTGGTGCGGCGGGCGTCAGCCCTTCCTGGGCGTCACCGTCATCGGGAGGCTGTCGGGGTGCGCGACCGCCGAGGCCACCTCCTTCACGGTGTGTCCAGGCTGAAGCTGGAACTTCCACCGGGTGAGGACCGTCGCCAGCGTGATGACGATCTCCGTCCAGGCGAAGCCGTCTCCGATGCACTTGCGGTTGCCCGACCCGAACGGGACGTAGCCCTCCCGGGGCAGGTCCGCGCTGCGCTCCGGCAGCCAGCGGTCCGGGTCGAAGCGTTCGGGGTCGGTGTAGAGGCGCGGGTCGCGGTGGAGCGCGTACAGGCTGAAGCCGATCTCGGTGCCTACCGGGAGCTCGCGGCCCCCGAGTCGGACCGGCGCGGTCGACTGCCGCATCAGCAGCGGCACCGAGTGCATCCGGGAGATCTCCTTCAGCACGCGGTCCATGTACTCCAGCTTGGCCACGTCGTCGAAGGTGATGGGACGGTCGCCGATCAGGTCGTCGAGTTCCGCCAGGAGGCGTTCCTCGACCTCGGGGTGGGAGGCGAGTTCGTGGAAGGTCCACGCGAGTGTGGAGGCCGTGGTCTCGGTGCCGGCGAACATGATCGCGACGAGTTCGTCACGGATCTCCCGGTCACTGAGCTTGTCGCCGGTGTCGGCGTCGCGGGCGGCCATCAGCGTCGAGAGCAGGTCCTGGCAGTCCGCGTCGCCCTGCTGGTGCGAGATCGCGATGACGTCGTCGATGACCTTGCGCAGCCGGGTCGCGGCGGCGTCGAAGCGGCGGTTGGCGGGGATCGGGACCTTGTCGAGCAGCCGGGGCGTCACTGCCCTCACCAGGGCGTTCTTCAGCAGGATCGGCACGTCGCTGATCACCGCCTCGGCGGCGGGCCGGCTGATGTCCGCGGAGAACATGGTCTCGGCGAGCGTGCCGACGGAGAACTGCGCCAACTCCTCGTCCACGGCGATGGTCTGGCCCGGCTCCCACGCGTCGGCCATCTCGCGTGCCCGCTTGGCCATGACGTCCGCGTACCCGGCGATGCGGGCGTGGTGGAACATCGGTTGCATCAGCCGGCGATGCCGCTTGTGTATGTCGGAGGGGGCGGTCGGCAGGGCGTCGCCGACGAGGGTGCGCGCCCGAACGAAGAAGCGGCCCTTGTCGAAGTTGCGGGCCTTGGTGACCAGAAGCTCGTGTGTGAGTTCGGCGCTGGTCACGAAGTAGATCGGCAGGGTGCCGACGTCGACCCGTACGAGATCGCCGGTATCTCGCAGCGACTTCATGAAGTCGAGTGGATGTCGCAGCAGCGGCAGGGCGTGGCCCACCAACGGCAGACGCTTGGGGGCGCGGGGGACGGCTTTGAGTTCAGCACTCACTTTCGCAACTCCTTCGGGCTGAAGTGGGGGGAGGACCGGGTGGAGGCGCAGCGATGTGTCGGTGATTCAGTTGTTCGACGGTTCAGTTGGTCTACGGATCAGTTGGTCCACGGCACATCGGACGGCGAGTCAGACGCTCGCTGCGGTCCGGATCGCGCCACTGAGCGGCTGAAACGTTTCGTTCTCCGGGAGCTCCGGAAGGAGGTCCCACCACCAGGCGACCGCCGGGATGTCCAGTGCCTCACGGCTGTCGTCGGTGGGGGTGTCACGGAAGGTCGAGGGCAGATCGGCCGGGTCGTCGGGGGTCGTGTAACGGCGCGAGCTGATGCCCCAGTCCTGGGCGCCGCGTATGAACGAGCCCAGGCTCTCCAGGTACTGGCGAAGCTGCGGGCTGCCCGTGGCGGCGAGTTGGTCGCGCAGGCGCAGGAACAGGCACATGACGCGGTCGCGTTGGGCCACCGCCTCCGTCAACGCGTCCGCGGGGCTGAGTTCCTGCTCGTGCTCCAGCACGCGCAGCACGTTGAGGTAGTACTGCTGGGCCCTGCTCTCCTTGTGGTACGAGAAGAGGTCGTTGTCCCAGGTGATGATGAAGTAGGCCATCTCCGCCGCGGCGCGGACGGCCGTGCTGTCGCGCTCGTTGGGGTGCAGCTCGTAGCCGTGCCCCATCTCCAGCAGCGGCAGCACGACTGACGTCGCGCCGTCGTAGAGACGCATCAACGTGTAGTCGTTGAGGTCCGGGACGGTCTCGTGGCTGCGGTGCGAGGCCTCCCAGACCACCGAGAGGAAGTACTCGCGCAGGGCGTCCACCCAGCGCGCCTCCTGGCTCGGCGTCGCGTACCGGGAGACGCGGCGACGCAGATCCCTGAGTCCAGCGGCCAGCGGATCAAGGGTCAGCATGGGCACCTCGGGGTTCTGCGCGACGCGCAGCATCCGGGAGAGCTCGCCCACGAGTTCGGCGGGGTCCTTGCCCAATTCGCCCTCCTCGCAGAGGCCGTCGTCCACACCGAAGAGCCAGATGATGAAGTCGGCGAGTATCGACACGACTTCCTCGCGGCCCTCCGGCAGCACGCGGGCAGCGAAGGTTCCGATGTCGTGTGCGATCAGTTTCCGGCGCAGTTCCTCGGAGCCGATGCCGAAGGCCGTGGCCCACGCTCCGGTCCGGTCGTTGATCTGCCTGTGCCGGGGATGTATCGCGGGCGGTATGGGAGAAAAAACGGGCGGCACCATCAACCCGTGCTCCACTGTCGATCACCTCAGTTCCGGGCGGCCTTGCCGCTGTCCACACAACTTCCGGGCAGGCAACCGCTTTCTGCGGTCCTGCACCGCGCACAACAAGCCAATACCGAGTACTGCCTGGGGTAACGCGACTCCCGCGACACTGCGAGCGGCTACGCCACCACCGTCCGTTATATGGGCACCACCACTTAAGCAAGGGGCGTATCCGGCCACAAGGGAGCAGACATGGCGCACAGTTGACGCGGCCCGCGCATACGACGGCAAACCCCAGTTCAGGAGCCTGTGACCATGCAACACGCGTAGTTGTGAAGGAAGTTGAGGCCGGATCTTGATCAGGTTCCGGTTAGCAGCTCTATCGCCGCCCCTGCAGACGCTGCTTCAGCGATGCCCACCACGAGGTGGGCCGGGCCGCCGGGACGGTTTCGGGCAGAGGCGCCGACGCCGGCGCCTGCGGCGTACGCAACGGGGGGAGCTCGACGGAGGGGACGCTCGGGCCGGGGCGTGCGGGCCCCTTGGAGCGACGTGCGGTGAACTCCACGGGGAGGGCGACCAGTCGGCGGGACATCAGCGCGTTGTCCCACTTCAGACGCTCCTCGGGGACGCCGAGGCGCAGATCGGGCAGGCGCGAGAGCAGGGTGTCGATTCCCGTGTCGACGATGGCCCTGCCCAGGTCCTGGCCCGGGCACTCGTGCGGGCCGCCGCTGAACGCCAGGTGTGAACGATTGCCGTGCATGGGCGTGGACTTGTCGGGGCGGATCTGCGGATCGGCGTTGCCCGCGGCGAGGCCGAGGAGCAGCATGTCGCCGGTCTTGATCGTCTTCCCCGCGAGCTGTGCGTCGCCGGTCGCCCAGCGGCCGATATTCGTCGTCATCGGGGGCTCGTCCCACAGCACCTGTTCCAGCGCGTCGGGCAGCGTCATATGCCCACCGGCCAGAGTTGCGCGAAACCGGCTGTCGGTCAGGACGAGCCGCAGGGTGTTGGCGATCAGGTTGACGGTCGGCTCGTTCGCCGAGACGAGCAACACCCGCAGGTGCTCGCGTACTTCGTCGCCCGTCAGCTGGGCGGGGTGCTCCAGCAGCTTGGACGCCACGTCGTGTCCGGGCGAGACCCGCTTGCGGTCGACCAGCTCCTGGAGGGCGACGGTGATGTACTCGTTGCTCGCCACCGCCGTCTCGGTGCCCTGGATCATGTCCTTGGCCGCATCGACGAGCCGGGGGCCGTAGTCGTCCGGCATGCCGAAGAGCTGGGTGATGACGCGCATCGGCAGCTGGTCGGCGAACTGCTCGACGAGATCGGCCCGTCCGCTGCCCTCGAAGTTGTCGATCAGCTGGTTGGCGAAGCGCGTGACGTACCGCCGGATGCCTCGCGCCTCGAAGCGCGCCAGGCTCTCGGTGACGGCCTTGCGCAGCCGCGCGTGCTCCTCGCCGTCGGCGAAGACGCACAGCGGCTGCCACGTCGTCAGCGGGGCCAGCGGATGGTCCGGCGGCACCTTGCCCTGCTGCATGTCGCGCCACAGGCGCGAGTCGCGGGAGAAGAGCGAGGGCGTGCGCGAGACCTCCAGGTTCTCGCGGTGCCCGAGAACCAGCCATGCCGGGCGGTCGCCGGGCAGCAGCACCGGCGCCACGGCCCCGTGCTCGTCGCGCAGCTGCTCGTACAGAGCCCTCGGGTCCGCGTCGGCCTCCGGCCCGTACAGCCGCCGCGCACTCTCCGGGCTGTGTCCGTGAGCCGGGCAGCCCGGCGGCGGGGAGGGGAAGGCCTCGCGGGCGAACGGGTCCTGTGCGAACGGGTCCTGTGCGAACGGGTCGTGAGCGTCGTGCGCGGAGGCGTCCTGGGCGTGGGTGCCCTGGGCGTGCGGCTCCGCGTGGCCGGAGGCGGCCGCGTCGGTGTTCACCTGATCGGGCAGTGCCTGACCGGGCAGCGACGGGTCGGGAGTTGGAGAGGTCACTTCGCCTCCGAGGTCAGTGCAAGAGAGCGCAGATAGTGCATGAGCTGCAGAAGGACGTCCTGGCCGGAATGCCGTCGGCGGGCGTCGCACGTGATGATCGGGACTCCCTCGGGCAGGTCCAGCGCACCGCGCAGCTCCTCCACGGGGTAATCGGGCGCCTCCGGGAAGGAGTTGACGGCGACCACGAACGGGACTCCGGACTCCTCGAGCCGGCCGATCACGTCGAAGCTCACCTCGAGACGACGCGTGTCCACGAGCACGACGGCACCGAGCGCGCCGTCGAAGAGGCCGTTCCACAGGAACCAGAAGCGCTGCTGCCCCGGCGTCCCGAACAGGTAGAGCACCAGCTCCTCGTTGAGGCTGATGCGGCCGAAGTCCATCGCCACGGTGGTCTGGTTCTTGCGCTCCACGCCGGCGATGTCGTCCACGCTCTCGCCGGCCTGGGTCATCGTCTCTTCGGTCGTCAGCGGGCGGATCTCGCTCACGGAACGGACCAGCGTCGTCTTGCCGACGCCGAAGCCGCCGACGATCACCACCTTGACGGCGGAGCTGGCCGAGGACGGCAGTCTGTCTTCGCTCCGAGGCCCCGTAGCCGTCTCAGAGATTCCGGAGTCCATGGATCACCGCCTCAATAAGTTCGATGTCGGGAAGCGACGGGGCGGGCGATCGCGCCTCGACCCGTTCCTCGGCAAGCAGATCCGCGAGCAGCACGGTGATCACGCTCACGGGAAGTCCCAGGTAGGCGGAGATCTCCGCCACGGACAGTGGAGAGTTGCACACGCGTAGAATCGAGGCGTGCTCCGGCTGCATGCCCACCTGAGGGTCGGCGCGGGCCACGATCAGGGTGACCAGGTCGAGTCCTCGGTGCTCAGCCGGGTCGGTGCGGCCGCCGGTGATCACGTACAGCCGCTCGGGCCCGCCCTCGTCCCAGTCCGCAACTCCCCGTCTCATACGGCCAATCCGCCGTCACGCGGGGGGCTGGTCAGATGCTCTCCGATCCGGGCGACCAGATCGCGCATGCGTCCTCCGACGAGGCCCGCGTCGACGCCCTCGTCCGCCAGAACCGCCAGGTGTGCGCCGGCTCCCGCCGCCATCAGGTACATGAAGCCGCCGTTCACCTCGATGACGACCATCCTCATGCGCCCGTCGCTGTGCGGGAATTCAGCGGCCACGGCCGAGGACAGGCTCTGCAGCCCCGAACCGATCGCGGCCAGCCGGTCGGCGGTGTCGGTGTCCGTGCTGTGCTTCGCCATGCACAGACCGTCGGAGGAGAGCACCACCACGTAACGGGTCTGGGGGACGCTCTCCGCCAGATCCTTCAGCATCCAGTCCATGTCGGCACGCCGCTCCATGCTCACTCACCCTCATCTGACGACGTGTCATCGTTGCCGCGGGCCGGAGCCGTCTTCCGTACCTCACCGGACAGGCCACTCTGCAAATCGGCCATCCACAGGCCGGGCGCCGGCTCGTCCGCCGCGGGCTCGCGCCCCTGGCTGTCCGGCGCGGAGCCGGAGGGGCGTCCTGAGGCGGTGCCGGGGTCGGGGCTGCGGCGGCGACGCTGCGGCAGACCGTTGGCCGTGCGCTCGACAACTGTCGGTGTCTCGTCCTGCACTTCGTCTTCCTGCCGTGCGGGGGCGGCCTCCGGAAGCCAGGGTTCGTGGAGCCGGGCAGCTGTCGTGTGAGTCGCGTCCTGAACCGACGCGTCATGGCCACCGGCACGTACGCCCGGTTCCGCGGGGTCCGGCGTTCCTACGTGCGCCGGGGTCTCCGCGTGCGGCCGGGACGCCTCGGGGGAGTTGGACGGCCCTGCGGAACCGCCCACCCGGCGCGGTGTCTCCGCACCGGGCGTCGCGCCGATGCCGTGGGCGAGCACGGTCGTCGGAGCGGTGGTGATCAGCTTCTTGGGCACGACCAGGACCGCGCGCACACCGCCGTACGCCGAAGGCGGCAGGGAGACCTGGAAGTCGTAGGCCTGCGCGAGGCGCCCGACCACGGCCAGACCGAGTCGCGGCGCCTCGCCGAGGTCGTTCAGGTCGATGCCCGCCTGTGCTTCCTTGAGCCGCTGCTCGGCACGCCCGCGTGCCTCCTCGCTCAGGCCGACGCCGCCGTCCTCGATCTCGATGGCGATGCCGGCGTGCACCTCGCCCGCGGTCAGGTGGACCCGTGCCTTCGGCGGCGAGTACCGCGTCGCGTTGTCCAGCAGTTCGGCGAGCGCGTGGATGAGCGGCTCCACCGCCGGACCGACGACGGCCACGTCGGCGACCGAGTGCAACTCCACACGCTGGTAGTCCAGTACGCGCGACATCGCGCCGCGCAGCACGCTGTAGACCGGGACCGCCTTGCTCCACTGCCTGCCCGGCCGCGCACCGCCGAGAACGGCGATGCTGTCGGCGAGACGGCCGATCAGCGCGGTGCCGTGGTCGAGGCGCAGCAGGTCCGCGAAGAAGTCCGGGTGCTGGCCGTGCCGGTCCTCCATGCCCCGCAGGTCGGTCGCCTGCCGGTGGACGATGGCCTGGACGCGGCGGGCCACGTTGACCACACCGCGCTGTGCGGAGTCGCGAAGGGTCTCCTCGGCCTGGACGGCCTCGACCACCGAACGCATCAACTCCTGGTGCGCTGCCTGGAATTCAGCGCTGAGACCTTCACCGGTGGGCATGGAGGCCAGGACGTCCTCGGCGAACTCGCCTTCCTGCAGGCGCTCCACCGCTTCGGGAAGTCTGTCCTTGGCCAACTGCACGGTGGCGAGTTCCTGCTGGTGCATCCGGCGCCGGAGCATGGCCAGCTCCTCGGCGTGCTGAGCCCGGAGCATGTCCAACGCCCGCCCACGGCGTGCGACTTCAGCTGCGATGATCCCGACGGCCACGGTCGCGACCAGACCGCACACGGCGACGGCGATCCGCGCCTTCTCGGGGACGAGAGCGATGGCGATGCCTGCGGAAACGGTCATCGCGACAGCCGGCAGCAACCACACGAGCACCGGCCCAGACCGTTGACCGCCGGGTGACGATCCGGCTCGAATCATCAGGATCCTCAAATCGATCGAAAAGCTGGTGAGGGCGATGTAGGGCAGCGCGGCAGGCCCGTCAGAGGGTTGCCCCGCGCACAATCCCAAGTCGGCGTAAGGGCAGAGGTGTTGCGACGGCCCTACCGATCCTCGGCAGCATAGTCGGAACCGATCATCTGTGACACAAGGTCTCCGAACATGTGCACTTCGCAGTCCAAATCGCTTCGGGAATAGTGCAGGTCAGGTCAGGAGAAGCTGAATCGCCCGAAAAGTGAGCCAGGCAGACAGGTGCTCCCGGCAACGAAAAACGGAATGCGGCGAGGGCGCGGGGATCACCTGAATATGCGCTCTGGCAGGAATCCGCCGTAGAGAGCCTGTATTGGGCATCGCGCAGAGGTGATTCCAAGCACAGAAGAGTCCCGGCCGAGTCTGACGCAGCTCAACCAACCGGTCAGTACGGCGGATTGCGTGAAGAACCGGCGCACGTTCCATGGTGCTGAAGTCCCGGCGCCGGATGATCAAGGTCCCGGTCCACGTGGATGGGACGGCGGTGCGCATTCGCCGTGCTCCCTCGGCCGGCCCCGGCGCGATCGCGAAGCGGAGCCGTCGGGCCTTGCGGCAGAGGGTCGTCGGCGGCCTCGGGGTCCTCCGGTGTGACGTGCTCCGGCCCGCGTGGTGCCGGGACGATCTTTTTCATAGGGTGGGGCCCCAGGTTCGGACAGAAGCCTCTGGAACGCTGCTGCCCGGAGACCTGTCATGAACCGAGACCTGTCGGCCACGATCACGCTGGACGCCCCCACCGCGTACGCCCCGACGGGACGTGTCGTGGTGCTGCGCCCTGCCGGTCGCCTCGACAGCGTCAACTGCCGTGCGTTCGAGGCCCAGTTGACGGAAATCGGCCGTGCGGACCTCGTCGTCGACCTCTCCGATGTGACGCTCCTGAGCGCGGCCGCCGTCGCCATGCTGACCCGCTTCGGCAAGCGGTGCCACGCGGAGGGCCGCTCCCTCCTCCTCGCCGCCGCCCCGGATCCGGTCGCCGCGTTCCTCCGGCGCGCCCGCCACGACGACGATGCGACACCCGCCTCGTACGACGATCTCCTGGCGGCGTTCGACGCGATCCGGAACTGCTCCGCGGCCACGCAGAATGAGGACGACGGGAGTTCCGGCGACGGGCGACCGCCGATGCAACACCCCACGACCGGGCCCGACTTCGAAGCCGTCTTCCGCGCGTCCACCAGTCCGCTGCTGATCCTGGATCCCGCGCTGATCATCCGGGAGTTGAACGCCGCCTACTCCATGGTCACCCGCCGGGAACCCGACGAACTCATCGGCCGGCACGTCTTCGACGTCTTCCCCGACAACCCCGACGACCCCCAGGCCGACGGGGTGCGGAACTCGAGCGCCTCCTTCCAACGCGTCATCGACCACGGGGTCGCCGACGCGATGAAGGTGCAGAGGTACGACATCCCCTGGGGCGAGGAGAGACGATTCACCGAGAAGTACTGGAGCCCCGTCAACAGCCCTCTCCTCTCGCCCGACCGCGAACTGACGGGACTGCTGCACCACGTCGAGGAGGTCACCGGCTTCCAGCAGCACCTCGCGGAGGTGACCCACGCCTACGAGCGGACCGACACCCCGACGACCGGTACCCATCGAGCCGACGCCCAGCGGCAGTTCGCCCAGTACATCGCCCAGGCCCAACTGGCACGTGACCGGTACGGGGATCTTCAGGAGGAGGTCGCCCAGCTCAAGCAGGCCTTGCACTCCCGCTCAGTCATCGACCAGGCCCTCGGCATCATCATGGGCGAACGCTCGTGCTCCTCGGACGACGCCTTCCAGGTACTGGTCAGGGTCTCCCAGCACTCCAACGCCAAGCTCCGCGACATCGCCCACGCCCTCGTCCGCCGGGCCACCGCCAGTGACAAGGGCTCCACCTCGCGCTGACGGCACCGCGCGGGACAGGGGCAACTGGCCCCGGACGTCGACCGGTTGGGCCGGGTCCGCGGACGGATGGCCTCCCGCCGGGGATGCCCGGGGTGTGCCCCGGCGGTGCCCGGGGATGTCCGGCGATCAGGCTGAGGTGCCTGGCGGGCGCCGCCACCACCTGACAGCGCAGGTAGTGGCGGCGTACCTCTGCGGATGCGGGACGGGGAATCCGGGCGCGACCCCGTCAGCGGGACAAGCGGGTGTTGAGCCGGGCGGCCTGGCGCGTCAGATGGTCGCGCTCGGCGAGGTTGGGCGCCTGCTGGGCCGCCTCTGCGTACAGCCGTGCTGCCGTCTCCAGGTCACCGTCGCGCTCGTGGAGGTACGCCGCCACCGCGGTGCGGCGGGGCAGGGGCCCCTTGCTCGACGAGTTCGGGGAGGAGTCGTCCAGCGCCGCGAGCGCTGCCAGCCCGGCGCGCGGCCCGTCGGCCTCGCCGACGGCCACCGCGCGGTTGAGCCGGACGACCGGGTTGTCGGTCAGGCGCGCGAGCTCGTCGTACCACTCGACGATCTGCACCCAGTCCGTCTCCTCGGCGGCGGGCGCGTCAGCGTGGAGTGCCGCGATGGCGGCCTGGGCCTGGTATTCGCCCAGCCGGTCGAGGGCGAGGGCCGCCTGCAGTATCTCGACGCCCTCGGCGATGGCCCCGGTGTCCCAACGGCCGCGGTCCTGCTCGGCGAGCGGCACCAGACTGCCGTCGGGCGCGGTCCGGGTGGCACGCCGGGCGTGGTGGAGCAGCATGAGGGCGAGCAGCCCCGCCACCTCGGGATGGTCGAACGCGGCGGCGAGCTGCCGGGTGAGCCGGACGGCCTCGGCGGCGAGGTCGACGTCGCCCGAGTAGCCCTCGTTGAAGACCAGGTAGAGGACGCGCAGCACGGTGGCGACGTCGCCGGGCTGGTCGAACCTTCCCCGAGCCCTCCGAGCAGGGGAGACCCCGTTGTCGGAGAGCGTCCGCTTGGCCCGGCTGATGCGCTGCGCCATGGTCGCCTCCGGCACCAGGTAGGCCTGGGCGATCTGGCGGGTGGTCAGCCCGCCCACGGCGCGCAGCGTGAGCGCGACCGCGGACGACGGCGTCAACGACGGGTGGGCGCACAGGAAGTAGAGCTGGAGCGTGTCGTCCACCGCAGGCACGGACCCGGGCACCGGCTCCTCCTCGACGAGGTCCTCACGCCGGCGGCGGGCGGCGTCGGCGCGCGTCGCGTCGAGGAACTTGCGCCAGGCGACGGTGACCAGCCACCCCTTGAGGTCCCGCACGGACTCTCCGCTGCTCGAAGAGCCCGGGGACGGGTCGGCCGTCCCGATCCGGAGCGCCTCGATCAGGGCCTCCTGCACGGCGTCCTCGGCCGCCGCGAAGTCGGCTCCGCGGCGGACGAGGACGGCGAGCACACTCGGCACGAGGCTCCGGAGCAGTGCCTCGTTCATCTCAGAGGTCACTCCGTGATGGTGGGCGGCTCGGTCAGGAACGGGCGCAGCTCGAGCCACTCGTGGATCGGCTTGCCGCCCGCGCCAGGAGCGGCGGACAGTTCCCCGGCCAGCTCGACGGCACGCTCGTAGCTGTCGACGTCGATCACCATCCAGCCGGCGATGAGGTCCTTGGTCTCCGCGAACGGGCCGTCGGTGACCGGCGGCCGGCCCTCGCCCTCGTACCGGACCCACGTTCCCTCAGGAGCCAGCGCCTGACCGTCGACGAACTCGCCGGTCCCTTCGAGCCTGGCCGCGAAGTCCTGCATGTACTTCACGTGGGCCGAGATCTCCTCCGGCGTCCACTTGTCCATGGGCACGTCGTTCACCGCCGCAGGGGCGCCGCGGTAGTGCTTGAGCAGCAGATACTTGGCCATCGTGTTCTCCTCGGTGCCGGTGCGACCATTTTGGTCGCCTTCACTGCGGGGACGGAGCCGATCGCGGCTTCTCGACACCCCCGGCCGAACTTTTTTCGACGTCCTTGTAGAGCCGGGCTGAGCCGCCTCGAGGTGCCCGGCCGCGGAGCGGTGCGAGGGCGCGGCGAGGCACGGCGCCGAGACCATGATCGCCGAAGAGCTCGACGCCGAGGCCCGCGCCGACGCGGCGCACCAGCGCAGTGCGCGGCAGTCCCGGTTGCCGGCGTCCACACCCGGCAGGCTGCGGAATCCCAATTCAGCCTGCTGCAGCCCTACTTGCCTGACTGCCCCGAAGCCACCTGGTTGGGCGCCTGCTTCGGGCAGGTGTGCCCCCTCACCTGGCTTCCCGGAACGGCGCCGGGGTCAATGCCCCGCCGTGGTGGCGAGGTTCCAGCGCTGCCTGCTCGTGGCGCGGCGCTGTGCGAGAGCGTCCAGGTCCAACCCCCTCGGTCGCGGGTACGCTGCCGCAGCAAGAACTGTTGTGTCCACGACAAGAGCCTCACTCGGAGAGCCCTTTATGAAGAAGCGAACCGGCATCGTGCTGGGCATGATCCTCGTGGCGGGAGCGGCTGCACCGGTCGCGTCCGCCGCGGAGCCGCAGGCGACGAACTTCCAACTCCCCTTCACCTGCGGGGACGCCTGGAGACTCGACACCTGGGGCCACAACCCCGCGCTGGACATGGTCCACGAGCCCGACCAGCACGGGACCGAAGGCGCGCTGCTGATCGCGTCGGAGGCCGGCACCGTCAACATGTCGTTCTGGCACGACAACGCGGGCAACGTGGTCCAGATCAACCACGGCGACGGCCACTTCACCACGTACATCCACATGCAGTCGCGGTCCGTCAACGTGGGCGACTCCGTCGCTCAGGGCCAGGAGATCGGCTTCGTCGGACGGACAGGCGCGGGAGCCAACGACCACCCCCACCTCCACTTCGAGCTCGGCTTCGACGCCAACGGCGACGGGCAGGCCTCCTGGGGCAAAGCCGACTCCGAGCGGGTCAACGCCTCCTTCAACGGGGCCGAGTACGCCGGAGCTAGCCAGACCTGGCGGAACGTCGTGAGCAACAACTGCTGACAGGGACCCCGCACTTCGGCCGGACTGCCCTCGGCCCCCTCGGTTCGCTGCGTCCCGGAGACCCCGAAAGTCACCGGGCGCACGGCCGTCGGGGCCGTCCGCGTTCCCTGCAAGCTGAGAACGGTTCCACGACAGTCGAGCCGGCCCCGGACCACGTGCCGAGGGCGCCCTGGTCGGAGGCGACCCGCCCGAACCGAGCAGCCTGTCGACCGCTTCCCGCACCGACGAACGCGCCGCACGGTTCGTTCGAGGGGGCAAGCCCGGTCACCACGGCCGCTCAAGGGTGCCGGGCTCTTCGTCGATCACGGCTTGCGGACAGGCCTCACGCGCGCCGAATCTGCATCATGGCGACCCTTGCGTGGTGGTTGTCGACGTGCATGGGGACGGACTTGGTCCCGGTCAGCCGGATCTCCGTGCCGTTGGTGCCGGGAACCCAGGCGATCTGATCGATCCCGCGGCTGAACGCGCGCTTTTCGCGTTCGGGCAGGAGCAGTGGCATCGGGCTGCGATTCACGTCGCCGGTCCAGATCACCGGGTAGCCCTGCGAGTGCCAGTGGTCGAGCACGTCGTCACGATGACTGCGGAAGTGCCGTGCCCACATGCGGCCCCGCCAAGCCTCGTGGGGGTCGTCCTTGCCGTTCCACGCTCCGGCGACGTAGTGGGTGTTGACGAACACGAACCTCAGCTGCGGATCGCTTGCCAGCTCCAGCACAGCCTCGGTGATGACGCGATTCGGGGACACGTCATCCATTCCGCCATGGACGGGGGTGACCCTGCGATCGGCGACGTTGAACTCCGTGGGAATCGACATCGGAACTCGATGAGCCGCTTTGTCTGTCTCGAAGACGTTCCGAAAGCCGTTGCCGAAGTGCTCGTTGATCCAGCGCGGCTCCCGGCCGTCGTCGTCTCCCTCGCCGATCTCCTGCCAGCCCACGAGCGGCTTGGCGAGCCGGCCGCCAATCGTCACTGCGTGACGGACATCGCGAATGGCCCGTTCTCGCTGATCGAGGTGCTTGCGTCCGATGTTGGCGGTGACGACCACGAGGCGCTTCCAGCCGGTGGCCGCGCCGACACCGCTGGCGGCGGCCAGTGCTGCGCCGGCCCCGAGAACGGCGCCGCCTCCCAGCACGAGGGCGCGTCTTCTGCTGATCGATTCCATGGGTTTCCCTTCCACGCGGGGTGGGTGAATCCGCGACGAGCTCCGAGTGTCTTGACCGATGGGTGAAGCCGGGCCCTTACTTCACCGCGAATCCGCCGTTGTGCCGTACGAAGGTGCCGGTGACGGGGTACCGCGTCTTGTCCGAACGCTGGAACCAGTGGTAGACGGCTCGGTGGCTTCCGTTCTGAGCCTGGAAGATGTCCATGCCGCCAGGGCCGGTGTGGTTGCCGGGCAGCCCCCGCCACGGTCCAAGGCCGCCCTTCCCCTTGAACCCGAAGTACGGGCGCTTCACGCCGTTGCGCATCGGGGTGCACCTGCTCCGGGGAATCGGCTTGGTGCCGCACTCGGCGATTCCGGTCGCGTAGCGCGCGCTGTTCCAGGCGTTCGCCGAGTAGGCGAGGTGCCAACTCTTGCCCACCTTGAACATCGACGGGTTCTCGACGATGTGGTTGTTGCCCTTGTTCTTCGCGCTGTCCCACGCGATGTCGTTGCTCGTGATCGCGGTACGGCGCGAGGAGAAGTCCTTGTCCGCCCATCCGTTGTCGCCGGCGCCGACAACGGAGACACCACTCTCGATGCCTCGCGCGACCTGATCGTCGCGGTACGCGACGTACAACTGGCCGCCCGCGACGTACGGATTGGCGTCGATGACCCACCTGCCGCTCGCCGGGCAGGCCCACGGACGGCTTCCGCCGTCCTTGAACGGGCCGTTCGCATCCGTCGACCTCGCCAAGCCGATGCACTTCTGCTTCGAGCCCTTCTTGGACATCGTGTAATACATCAGGTACGTGCCCTTGTGCTTGACGACGCCGGGCGCCCACACCCCGCTCGACTTGTCCGCCCAGCCGCCGATGTTCTTCTTCGGCAGCGCGTCACCAACGGCGCAGTCAGCGATTCCGACGTCGTCGCCGGAGCCGTGCCGCAGCATCGGCACCTTGAATCCATGCTTCGTGCCGCCGCACTTGGTGCCCGCACTGCTGGTGCCGTAGGTGATGTAGTCGCCCTCGTCGGTCAGCACCGTGTCCGGGTCGGCCAGCTTGAATTTCGATGCGTCGCGCGTGGACGAGGAATCGCTGCTCGCCACGCCCCCGCCGATAGCGTCCGCAGTCACCGCAGACGTGGCCCCGGCCGCCACCGCTGAAGTAGTGGCGAACACCGCCACTGTCGCCGCCGAGACAAACTTGGCTCTCTTGTTGTTCATGATTCCCTTCCCCCGGTAGCCACGCACGCCCGCAGACCCCGCGCTCTGCGAGGCCGAAGCCGACCGACCACGTGAGAATTCGCAGTTCGGCACCAGGTCGTGATCGGAACCGCAATTGAAGTAGGTGGACATACAAGGCCGATACATTCCGGCCGAGCGGATCGGTCGCCCCCTGACGGCCGGGACGGGCGCGACATGTGCGAAGCGCAAGACGGAGGCCGGCACACGACGGACGCCGGCTGTCGTGCTGACGGGATCGGTACCGCGGGGCGTGTAGAGCTGTTGGTGTCACTCGCCGATGTCACACAGCGGCCCGAGGAGCCGCCCGCCGTGCCCTCTTCGGTGGCTGCCGGGGCGACGCTGGCTGGAGGAGCTCCGGACTCCGCCCAAGCTGATGGATGAGCGCATGGGGCACGAGGACGGCTCAGTGCAGGCACGCTGCTCGGAGGCGTCGGACGCACCGTTGGCCATGCAGCCGTGCTCCCCGGTACTGCCCTCGAAGCCTGCTGAGAGCGCGTCAGGAGTGACGACCGGGGAGTGGAATTCCTTGATCCACTCCCCGCTCACTCCCCAGTGCTCGGCCTGAGGATGCGGTGATGATCTGCGCAATGCGCCTTCGTTGTCGTCGGCTACTGTCAGCGAGTGGTGTCTTGGCAGTCGGCCGCATCGGTCACAGCGGGCATTGGGCTCCGAGCGTCGGCTGCGGGTGGGAACAGGGCCCCAATCACCATCGTGTCGCTGAAGGTGGCGAGTTGGCAGGGAGGGGCCTACATACCGTGAGACGGTCGCCCGGGAAACCCAGCCGGCGACGTCCCAAGAACGGCCGTGAGGAACCGTCCAGAGACCTGGGCAACACGAAAGGCCAGCTCTGCGCCTAACCCGTTGGAGAGGCTTTACTCAGGCCAGCTACGAGGCACCATCCAAGCGAGCCGACGGCGTAGTCATACCGTGCCCGGCTTGCCGGTGCACACCAACAACAGCCGCCGAACCGCCTCCCAGCGACCATGAGTCTCCCGGTACGCCACCATCTGCTGGCCGGACTCCACATCGTCGGAATCTTCCCTGGTCCGCTCCACTGGCCCAAGTGAACGCCCTAGTTGCGGCTTTGGCCTCGCATGACATCGACCAGGTCGGTGCCCACCATCCGTCCCCCGTACAGCGCGCCCCAGGCGATCAACGACACGGCCCCGATTAGCGGCGTCGCCGCACCTTCTGGCATCCCTGCCGCCATTGCCGCGGTCACAGTACCGACCACGATCAAACCCAAGGCGGCCAACCGCACCCATTCCCGGCTCACTACTGGCTTCACGCCGTCAAGTTCTTCGGGGTCCAACAGGGCAAGGGTGCGTCCCTCGGCGTACCGCTGAGCAATCTTCAGCAACGTTCCCGTCGTGTCCTCGAAGACCTTGCCTGTATCGGCTTCCCGGTCTTGCCTGGCCTCCAGTGCGCGCAGGGCGCCAACGACTTGTGCTGCGTGCTCCTTCAACTGGCCTCGCCGGTCCCGTCGTACGCGGCGGTGCCGGACCCGCCATGCGGTCCACACCGCCCGCTCGGCCGCCTTCAAGCTGACCCGTGGCGCATTCAGCTCCGACCTGGACTCCAGTCGCCTGTGAGCCAGCCCTACGCTCCCGCAGACGGCGAGAAGCACCACCACTGGCTGCCACTGGGCCGTCTCCCAATGAATAGAGAGTCGTTCACCTTCGTCGTCAGAACCGGTGCCCCGATACAAGATCGGCACGACCGCACGGAAGACCAAGGCAGACATCACCAGTAAGACAACCCCGATCAGGACGTTGGCCGTATCCATGGGGTCAGCCCACGGAGCCGTCACCACCGGGCCCACCGTTTCCCGCACCCATCCGACGCCTCGCCACAGCCACACGAGCAGGTCCGTGACTGCCTCGCAGTTCTTGGCGGGGTCCGACTGATTGGGAAACATGTCGGACGGGGCCGGCTCTTCCCGTGCGCAGAAGCGTTGCGCTGGAGGCTTGCTGCCCGGGGGGCTCACCAGGTACGTGACGTAGTCAACGAGCGCGGTCACGAGCGAGCCCACGTTGAGCAGCAGGTACACGAGAGAGCACAGCTTGAACACGTGCCATACGACCGCCCGGGGCGTGGCCTCGTACCAGACACGGACGGCCTTCTTCACTCCAGCCCATCCGCGCGTCGACGGCTGCGCCACCCGTGACGTCGCAAGGACTCCTGGCCGTAGGTGCCTCACGGCGTTGTCAACCAGCCGCACTGAGCGGGAGGAGATCCACGTGTCCCAGCGCTCTTTGAGGAACCTCTCCCAGACCACCCCAAGCAGTACGAGGCCGGCCACGACGGCGACACTCTTCGCCACGGCTATGAGGTGTTCGGACACCCTGGCAGTTTGATCCAACCTCTTTCCCTGTGCAGCAGGTTTGGTCGGCTTTGGCCGACAGCCGCCCACAACTTTCGTGCGGCGCTCCGTTCAGGTCAGTTGCGGCATGCAGGTCTCGCAGAACTCGACCTGTCGCCCCTCACGTCGGCGCTGGTCGACTCAGTACTCGTGGACCTCGTCGTCGCCGTAGTTGGTGATGCCGCTGGCACGAGGACTATCCGTGCGTGACCATGGCTGGAGGGCTGAAGTTCCTTGATCCACTCCCCGCTCACTCCCCAGAGACGCCGCATCACGAGTCAGGGCCGGTCTCCCGTGAAGGGAGACCGGCCCTGACCTGCTGTCTCTTCTGTCGGGGTGGCGGGATTTGAACCCACGACCTCTTCGTCCCGAAGCAATCCGGCGGGTCTGCCGACGTGCGAGTTGGCCGGACTGTTCCCCAGAGTCCGTGGGTGTCCGGCTCAGTACGCAGCCGTTGTGCCGCAGTTAGACACTCAAGCTCCCAACGCCCCTAGGCACGGGCCGCATCATCTCAGGTCGATCAGTTGACACGTGGACAGGTCGACGATTGCTGTGGCGTCTAGGCCGACCAAGAGCCACCGAGGCCAGGAGGTCCTCAAGAAAAGCTCACATCAGTCATGTTGGCCGTTACCGAGGCAGCTCGCGTCAGCGGTATGCTGACGACTGGTCACTTCGCGTCTCACTTGCTCCTCGGCCAGAGGGGCCGAGGGTCCGGTTCGCCGGACGGTTCCACTAGATGGGAAGTGGCGCATGGAGAAGCGTGAGCCTGATCAACCGAGTAAGGATCAAGGCCAAGTTCGCCCCACGAGGGCCCAGGTTTGGATCGCAGTACTCGGAGCTGTGACGGCGATCGCAGGCTGTGTGGAGCAGCTTCTGAGCTAGCACATGTTTCACATGTCGAGGCAGAAGTCGGACCGAAGGTTGGGCGAGAGCAAGCGAGCCCGGCCGCTAGAAGGTCGGCCGGGTTCACTCGACGACTCCACGCACGAGCCCGGTCTGGTTGGCGCCAGGCCGGGCTCCTCTGCGAAAGAGCCCAGATCATTTGATTGAAGTGGCAACCATCATCCATGATAGCGGAAGTGGACCGCATCAACCTCACATCATTTCGACCCACAGAGTTACCGCAACCATACACGCGGCCTAGGCCACTTGGAACGCGAGTGGCATGTGAGGCACCTACGAGCTGACCTGGGGGCGCGCTCAGGGGCGCCGCACTCAGGACTCACTGGCGAGTTCGAGTAGAGGCAGTGTTGGACGTCCCACACCGCCTCTACCTGTGCTCTCTGCAGCAGGGTCCGTCATGGCAGGACGTCACCGTCGGTGCCCCCGCAGCCCCTGTGCGTCAATGGCTTGTTCAGTTACGCAGCGGTAAGAATCATGGGACTGGTCGTAGGCGCCGTGCCAATCTTCCACTAGTATTGGTGTTGTTCAAAGGGCCGCCCAAGCGGCCGCGGGGATAATGCTTGGTCTGCTGCCAGACCCTTCCGGCAATGTCGGTTGAAGCCCCCCGGGCCCCTTGGGGGCCCTTTGTGTCTTCTAGAGGCCGCCAGCCGGCCACCAGGGCATGCCAGTCATGGTTGCGTCGTTGCCGAGATACTTGAAGCCGTACGTCCAGCTCGTTCCGTTGATGCGGCGAAGTTGGTGCCGGATCGTCAGTAGATGAGCGGCTTCGAAGCCACCGAACTGATCGGGCCGGATCGCCGCACTCAACATGCCTGCGTACTGGTCGGCTGCTTGCAGCCCATCCCACTTCGCCTGATCCTCGAACTTCACGTCGCCGTGCAGCCGTTGCCATGGGATCCACCCAGAGCCCGTTTGACGCTTGATGTTGAAGTACGAGCGTGTCGTGCGGTGATCGAATCCCCGAACATGTCCAAAACGCACAACCACATCGCGCGGTCCACCTGGCCACTCCCGTGCGCTGAGGAGCATGCGCTCCATCGTTATGCCAGCAGCGAAGTTGTAGAAGACCGCTTGGTTCTGGCGCATGCCTGCCTGAGCTGGGATCGCAGCCTTCTCCACCACCACGTAAATGATCTGCACCCCGGAGAGTAGGGCGAGAGTTTGGGCCACATGCTGGCGTCGGGAGTACGTCTTGATGTGGTCCTTCCAGTGCAAGGCCTTCCCAGGTGGGCACCTGAGATCGCGTCTCAACCGCGACATCACAGCGCGCATTGGACCTTCGTGCTCCTCGGCGAAGAGAGCAGCCGCGAAGGCGAAGTATGGCGAGGCAGAGGCTCCGGTGCCGCGATCGCCGGTTTCATCTATGTATGCGCGCACGAGTTGACGAGCCGTCACGTTGCCCCCAATGCAACCTATGATGGATACACAAGAGAACAAGCTACCGGACACGGAAGGTCGCAGCCACTATATGTTGTGGTTTTTTTCGATCTCGGCACTACATCTAGTGGTGATCTCTGGATAGGTGGAGCGGCTTTGGGGCGAGAGATCAGGGGCTCGTAAGCTTTCCGCGACTCGGGCAGTCTCCTGGCCTGCCCGCAATAGCCGAAGTGAGCCCCTGATCTTGGAGGCTCGCCCCAAGGTGGCTGCCTAAAGCCGTGGAGCCGACCGGCCCCGGCCAAGTCCCTCTCTTCTCTCCCTGAACGGCGGCGCGGCCGGCCGGGTCGCGCCGGGCGAAGACAGGTGCGCGGCCCGAGCCGGGCCGCGCTTCCCGCGCCGTGCGCGGGTCTTGATGGAGTAGGGAAACCTGTAACGGGCTGCGGCTGGAGCCCGATGCGTGCCATCACATCGGAGCGCACGGCCTGCCAATCTTCTTGGATGAGGCTGTAGAAGACAGAATCACGGAGCAACCCATCGCGGGGAATGCGGTGGTGCCTGAACACGCCCTCCCGGACAGCGCCGAGACTGGCGATTGCTCCTTGCGACCGGTCGTTGCGGGCATCTGTCTTGAAGGCGATCCGTACAGCTCCGAGCCGTTCGAAGGCATGATGAATGAGGAGAAGAGAAGCTTCCCTTCCGATGCCTTCCTTCCAATATGCAGGTGCTAGCCAGGCCCAGCCGATTTCCAGGGCTCGGTTCTGGGGCTGAAAGGCCGCACGCTACTCGTACCGGCATCTGCGATCGATCCCGGCACTCGGCGCTCGCAAGCTGCGAGACCTGTCAGCGGATGACGTGGACAAGTGGCTGACGGAGAAGTCCAAGACGCTGAGCACCCGGACCCTCGGCGCCATCCGCTCGTGCTTGAACCGCTCCGTTAAACGGGCCATGGCGCGCGACAAGGTGAAGTTCAACGTGGTCGAGCTGTGCTCCCTTCCGCAAGGACGCCCGGGACGCCCATCCAAGGCTCTGACGCTCGCTCAGGCCGAGGCCGTGCTCAGGGCAGCAGAGGGAACCGCCATGCACGCGTGCGTCGTTGTCGCGCTACTCACTGGCGCTCGTCCGGAAGAACTTCGTGCCCTCACGTGGGAGCACGTCTGGCTCAAGGGAGACCACAAGGCCGTGCCTGCGATTCCGCCATACATGGCCGTGTGGCGTTCGGTTCGTGCCGGCGGGGACACCAAGACGAAGAAGTCGCGACGGACCATCGCCCTTCCTTTCCGGTGCGTCGAAGTGCTCTGGCAGCACTGGGAGGATCAGGGATGGGATCGATTGGCGGCTGGCGATGACTGGGAGGAACACGGTCTCGTGTTCTCCTCGGCGACCGGCAAGGAACTCGACAGCACCAACGTCCGGCGAGCCTTCCGGCAGGCGATTGCCAAGGCAGACGGGGTGAACGCTGACGAGTGGACTCCGCGAGAGCTGTGGCACAGCTTCGTCTCGCTGCTCTCGGACAGTGGGGTGCCGCTCGAAGAAATCTCGCGATTGGTAGGACACTCCGGAACGGCTGTCACTGAGGAGGTCTACCGAAAGCAGATCCGCCCAGTGATCCAAACCGGGGCAGTCGCAATGGACGTAATCTTCAAGTCTGCGCCGGAACGGTAGTCACGCGGATAGTCACGCAAACGAAACAGGTCCGCAGCCTACTCAACGTGAGTAGGCTGCGGACCTGCTGTTTCTTCTGTCGGGGTGGCAGGATTTGAACCCACGACCTCTTCGTCCCGAATGAGGTACCGCAACGGCCGTGGCCACTGATAGACCACATCTGTGCAGCTCAGAGCTTTGGCTTCCGTTGGTCTCAGTGAGGCTGCGCAGCACTGTGGGAGAAGATCTTCTCCCAGTTTTCTCCCAAAGCAAGCGGATGGGGTGTGGCTGGCACAAACCTTGTCCGTGCCAGCCTTCAAGAGCGTCACGCGACGGTGGTTGATAGCGCGAGGCGCGCGGGCTGACTGTCAGTGGCATGCGGAAGCATGTCGTGTGTGACGAAAACTCAGGTCGTGCGTGCCTACCGGTTTGCACTGGATGCGACGCCGTCGCAGGTGGAGATCCTCAGGCGGTACGCGAACGCTTCTCGGGCCGCCTTCAACTTCGCGCTCGGGATGAAGACGGCCTCCCACGAGCGGTGGAAGCGCGGTCGTGACCCCTTGGTCGCGGCCGACATGGACATGGCCGAAGCGAAGAAGAAGGCGCCGAAGGTCCGCATCCCGAGGAAGCCTCAAGTCCACAGGCACTTCATTGCTACGAAGGGCAAGGGCCCGATCGGGCCACTACGGCAGGGAGAGGAGCGACGGACTCCCTATCCGTGGTGGGAGGGAGTGAACGCGAACAGCTTTCAAGAGGCCTTCTTCGATGCGGATGCCGCCTGGAAGAACTGGCTCGACTCGATGACGGGGAAGCGTGCTGGGGCGCCCGTCGGCTACCCGCGCTTCAAGCGCAAAGGCAGCCGCGAGTCGTTCCGCCTGACCAACACCGCCGTGCGGTTCGCCGGGTACCGGAGGTTGTGGATCGGGGGTGGTGGCGGCCAGGCGGCGTTCACGGTGCGTCTGCACGAGCCGGCACGAAGGTTGGTGCGTCTCCTCGACGCGGGACAGGCCCGAATACTGCGCGCCACGATCGCGCGTGACGGGCACCGCTGGTTCGCCGCTGTCGTGGTCGAAGAGATAGCCGTTCTCCCCAACCGGCCGACCCGTCGCCAAGCCAACGCCGGGCGCGTTGGCGTCGACCTTGGCGTCAAGTCCGCAGCTGCCTTCTCCGATCCCGTCGTTCTCGCCCACGGGGCCCCTGGGGTACTGGAGTTGGCCAACCCGCGGCACGTGCGGAACACCGAGAAAAAGCTCGCACGAGCCCAGCGCGTGGCCTCCCGCAGGTTCGTCAAGGGCGCTCAGAAGCAGTCGAAGGGGTACCACGAAGCCAAGGCCCGGGTCGCCAAGCTCCACGCACAGCTCGCAGCCCGCCGGGCATCCACGCAACACCTCCTCACCCGGCGTCTTGTCGAGCAGTACGCCGAGGTCGCCCTTGAGAAGCTGATGGTCAAGAACATGACCCGCTCCGCAAAGGGCTCGGCGGAGAACCCGGGCAAGAACGTGCGGCAGAAGGCCGGGCTGAACAGAGCGATCCTCGACGTCGGGTTCGGTGAGATCCGCCGGCAGATTGAATACAAGGCAGCCTGGTACGGCTCCTCCACCCGGTACGTGGGCACGTACTTCCCCAGCTCCAAGACATGTTCCAACTGCCATTGGAAAAACAAGGAGTTGACTCTGGCGGACCGTGTCTTCAAGTGCACCCAATGCGGTATGATCATGGACAGGGACGCCAACGCGGCCCAAATGATCAAAAAGCATGCGCAATAACTGTCCTGTGAGGGGCCAGACCCCTAGATGAGGGGCTGTAACGCCCGTGGACTGCTGCGTAAGCCCCGGTGACCGTGAGGAAGCCAGGCAGGGCAGGTTGAAGCGGGAAGGCCAACCTCGTGTTGGTCAACCGGAGAGAGGCAACTCTCTCCGCCACCCACTGCACAGCGGGAGACATCAACTCCATAGCGGGGGACCACTAGGTCACGGAACGGCAAAGCACCCACAACGCTGCAGGTCGCGAAGTGTGCCTCCCACGCACGCAGGGGTGGTCGGTTCTCGAACATCGGGTCGCAGAACTTCGTCACGTGCCTCCCACGAACGCAGGGGTGGTCGGCGCCCAGGCCCTCGCCGACCATGACCGGCGATGTGCCTCCCACGCACGCAGGGGTGGTCGGGCCCCCCTCATGGCGTTGTCCAGTGTGCTCGGGTGCCTCCCACGCACGCAGGGGTGGTCGGAGCGCGTATCAGCCCAGCTGGACGGAGGGGGTGTGCCTCCCACGCACGCAGGGGTGGTCGGTTGGCCCACGCTTCGGCGGCCAGGAGCGGCAGGTGCCTCCCACGCGCGCAGGGGTGGTCGGGCCTGCCCCAACTTGCCCGCACCGCCCGCGCGGTGCCTCCCACGCACGCAGGGGTGGTCGGTTCCGCTACTACTGCACGTACTACTTCAAGGGGATGTGCCTCCCACGCGCGCAGGGGTGGTCGGTTCACCAACATCGCAGGCAGCGCCCGCCTTGAGTGCCTCCCACGTACGCAGGGGTGGTCGGGACCAGTGGAAGAAGCAGCGGAAGACGATGCTGTGCCTCCCATGCACGCAGGGGTGGTCGGAAGAAGTGCAACGCGAACTACGCCGACTACATGTGCCGCCCATGTACGCAGGGGTGGTCGGGACAATTCCTGTGTCGCCTCGACTACGGCAGTGCCTATTGTCCGGCGTCACCTGCATGACGAGGATGACGAATTGGCTCAGCGCGGCCGCCGGACCCACCAGACAGACGAGGACCGCAAGCGTTCCCTTGAAGCCTGGAGCAACGCTTAAGCGGCGTAGCGGTCCAGTGATACTCGAGCAACGCCCCGCCCTGTCAGGGCGTGGGGCGTTGCTCTTTGCCGGGGTCGCAGGTGTCGCAGGGTTCGATGCGCCGGCCAGGGTGCTTACGGAGTTCTCGTACCTCGCGGATGGTCAGGCGTGCGCCTTTGGCCATCCAGCAGTCGGCGGTGTGGAGGATGCCAAGGCGGGGTGTGCCAGCCGGGGTGAAACGCCATGCGACGGCGAAGCGGGGCAGGGTCGGGAGTTGTTCGGTGATGCCGTTCTCGGCCTGCTTGATGGCCCGGTCCACGGCGGCCAGTTGCAGAAGAAGGTACTTGCGAAGGGTCCAGAGACGCGGCAGATCCTCGGGCAGCTCGGCCATGCGGTCTCATGCCTCGAGGGATTCTTCAGGCCGACAGGCCTTGCACATCTCAAGCTGACCAGATGTCACGTCGTCTGCGAGCGCCATGAGGGCTTCGTCGCGGTTGATGTTGCCGCCGCCGGCGATCCAGCAGTCGCCGCGATGGAGGAGGGCGGGAGACTCGGGGACACGCATCTTCTGGATGCGGTACGTGTCGGGCGGGCCAGCCGGCGCGGCGGCTCCGATGGCACTGTCGATTGTTTCCGCCAGGATCTCCAGCAGCTTCCCGATGGTTTCGCTGCGCGCCTGCTGCTCGCCGATCCAGACGCGGATGATCTGGAGGCGTTCCAGGTCATGAGGCAACGGCAACTCGGACATGTGTTCGAGTCTACTGATGGTCGACCGCTCGTCGAGTACCGTCGCCTCGTGCTGGCACTCTTCGACCTCGATCAGACCTTGATTGACCGGCGCGGGAGCCTAGTCGGCTGGGCTGAGGGCTTCGCGCGATCGCGGCAGCTACCCGAAAGCGCTCAGGCCGCCATCTGCGAGCGGCTCCGCGAGCGGGCCTACCCAGCGGATTTCGTCCGTCTGCGGGAAGAACTTGGGCTTAGGGACGACCCGAGTGACCTCTGGCGGGAGTACCTGGATGGCATTGCTGGCTCTGCGCGGTGCCTGCCGGGTGTGCAGGAGAGCCTCGACGCGTTGCGTGGTGAGGGGTGGACGCTCGGCGTCGCAACGAACGGCGCGGGAGACATCCAACGGGCAAAGCTCGCTGCATCCGGGCTCGCGTCGTACTTCGACGGCATCTGCGTCTCGGAGGAGATCGGAGCCAGGAAACCGGCCGGTGAGCACTTCGAAGCTGCCGCTGCGCTGTGCGGCCTCCGGCTGAGCGCTGGGGGTTGGATGGTTGGAGATAACCCCGAGACGGATATAGAAGGGGCGCGCGCCGTGGGGTTTCGTACGGCGTGGGTGGCTGTAGGCCGCACTTGGCCCCTCGGCCGCCGCGAACCCGACATCGTGGCGTCGGGAGTCGCGGAAGCCGTCCTCGCGATTAGGCAGACGATGGTCTAGTCGGGCTGACTCTCGCGAGCGTCATGCAGATGCTCGAGTACCTCGGGGATGCGAAGAGACGAATCCCTGAGGTCATCCCACCTGTTCATGACTGCGGCCGATGCTTCCGCAAGTTCCGCGGGAAGCCCGGCTTCCCGCAGGGTGGCCGCGACCTCTTCCATCTCAGGCCCCCATCGCCATGACCGCGCAGCCACTTTGGGAATGTACTCAGTCTCGGCGAGGTGGCTGGTAGTGCGGCTTTGCGCGATGTCGAGTAGCTCCTCGTCTACTCCGTAGTCACGGGCAAGGGCGTATGAGACTGCGGCAAGTACGCGGCTCGTCTTCTGGTAGCTGCTATACGACAGCTTGAGCGCGGAGGCGCGGCCGATTCCGCCGGTGAGGGCGTGCGGGTGAACCGCCGACCCAGTGAAGAGCGACGCCACAGAGGTCAGGGGTTTCTCCAGGCCGGACAGATAGAGGCGGGGGAACTTCGAATCGGACGGAGGCGAGCCGATGATGGAGCCGTCCACGACCGTTGCCCCGCCCCGGGCCGCGACGGCATCGACGCGTGCCATCGTGTGCGGAGAAATGGCGTTGGCGTCGACGTAGATCCCCGTAAACGCGTGAGCCGCGACCTCCGCCGCCACGTTCTCCGCGTACGCCGGCGGGCAGATGCTGAGGATGACGTCGGCCGCATGGACTAGCTCCCGCAGGTCGCGCACGGACGTCAGTCCGTACCTGTTGGCCCGCTCGCTCGTGACGGAACTGCGCCCGGGCGGGCACCACAGAACGTCCGCTCCGTTGCGCCGAGCCTGTGCTGCGACCGCGGCACCCATGCTGCCCGGGTGCAGGACTCCGACGACAGTCATCCGACGAGCCTCCGGATATCGCGAACTTCGGCGGGCGCGCTGGTCAACCGCGCTTTATCGATGGCCTGTGCTGCCTCAATCGCGCTGAGTTGGTCGGTCCGGATGACGAGTGACCAGGGCTCGGTGGCATGATCCACGAGATCCTGCCGAGTCTCGTGCCAGACCTTAAGTCGGGTATCCAAATCCTTGTCTCCACGGCCCTGGCAGCGCTGACGCGTCACGTCTTCTGAGCACCATAGGAGCACCCGCACCCATCGGATGGGGTGGGCTGCGACGGCGCGAGCTCCCGCGACTTGGCCGATGTGGAGCACTGGGATGCTGCCGGAGGCGATAAGCGTGGAAACCTCGCCGATGTCGATGGCGTACTCCGCGTCGTACCGGCTGTTGCGGTACAGAATCTCTCCGGCTTGCGCGAGAGCCTCAATGTGCTGGGCTGTCGTGATCCGGTAGCCGGATGTACGTCCGGGGCCCGCTTTGAGTCGATGGAAGAGAGTGAACTCCTTCCGCAGGTCGGAAAGCTCAGCCGTGATGGTGTCTTTTCCGGCTCCTGGAGGCCCGTAAAGGACGACGCCGGAAGGACTCATAGTCCGCCTCCACTCAGAACGTCACGAGCCTCGTCGACCAGGGCGATGGCGGCGCCCAGCCTATTATCGACAACAAAGTGCGGACCCTGAGGGCGCATCTTCAGATCGAGCCCCTGCAGGTATTCGTCCCAAGACTCCATCTTCCATGCGTCGCGTGCTGCCCCGCGGAACTCGATGTACTCGCGCATTGACTCCGGATCGCACTCGACCCATATAGTTGCGACAGATACGCGTTTCGAGCGACAGCGATTTTGAAAGCGCTGCATCCATTCAGCTTGTGAGAATTCCGAGACGAACGGGGCGTCTAGGATCGTAGAAGTCCCACAGTCCACGTTGTCCCAGGCCGCTTCCATGAGGCATCGATATTCGAGTGGCCGGACCTTTTCCCGGTAAAGAGCCGAACTCCGGTCGTGAGCCTCACCGCCTAGTGCGACCAAAAGTTGGTCGACCAGTGGACGCGTCAATGAGTCCTTGTCCAGGATCGGCCAGCCTGTGAGCCCGCCGAGGAACTTTGCGAATTCCGATTTCCCAGATCCTGCGTAACCTCCGACCAGGATGACAGCAGGGCCGTCGACGCTTCCTCCAGTGGTGTGGCGGCGCCATGCGTCGACCACGCGGCTACGAAGAGCTTCGCTGTCCACATCGTCAGTGCCTTCGCGGATGCTGCTGAGCGCTTGACGCACTGTGTCCGGTTGGTCGGGGAGCTTCCGTTCCACGGAAGTCGGCGCCGGTACGGACTTGACGGGGACGTCCTCTCCGGGAAGGGCGTTGCGGAATCCGAGTTGAGCTTCGTTGCGACGATACAGGCGGCAGTACGCCCGACGGTAATGCGGGCCGGGGTAAACCGACCCCTTTTCGTGGCCCCAGATAGTTTGAAAGTTTGCGGCGATGTTGAAGCCGTGACGCTCCGCAATTTCTCGAAGTTTTTCGCCGGTTTCTTCCAAAGTGAGGCCCACCTCTGAACGTTGCTGACGAAGAAGGTCCGGGTTCCAATCCGGGCGCTGTCGAGCCATCTGCCCCTCCTAGATAGCCACTCGGAGCCGCGAGTGTAGCGGGTCGAGTAGATGCATGAAACGTAGTGATAGAGCTTGTATAAGCGGATGTGTAAAAACGCAGAGGAATTCTCAAGTAGTGGGACGTGATACAGGTTTCGGCGCCGTGGCGGTGAACTGTTTGCACACCGAATGAGGAGGTGCAACCCGGGTCATGGCAACCAATCAGTTCCCGCTCTGCGCTCCCGCAGGCTCAGTTCCCTTCGAGGGTCGAAACTCGCTCGTGGAGCTCCACGACCTCGGCTCGCAGGCTCTCGATCTCCTGCCGGAGCTCGGTCACTGCCCCGGACGGGTCCGAGAGTCTCGCGGCTTGGGTCGCGTCGTGCGTCAGGAAGGCGCCCTTGCCCTGATGACTCACCGCGAGTCCATCCGTGGTGAGTTGACGGATGGCAGCGCGAGCCACTGTCACCGTGACGCCGTACTGCTTCTGGATCTGCGCAAGCGAGGGGAGCTTCCCTGCCGTGGCGAACTCGCCGTCCGCGATCCTTCGCCGCAGGTCATCGGCAACCTGCTGGTAGGCGAACTTGCCAGCCCATTCGACCATCTGCACTCCAAGTCTTGGAACAGTCTCTGCCTCATAGTGCCTAAGTCGCAGAGATAGAACCAGCGGCTCTCGCTCCATGTTCCGCGAGAGAACTTGACGTACTGTGCCTCACAGTGCACTCTGAGGCAGAGTTGACCCCCTCGGGTCCCACTCGGGACTCGGAACGGTTGGTCAGTCCTGCCTGAAGCGCCCGGAAGGCCCGTCAACGCGGGTCGGAAGGACGTGCTCATTACTTGAAGAACTCAACAGCGTGATCCGCCGCCCGTGACGCCGTGACGATGCCGGTTGAGGTGAGTGGAGATCCGTCGGCAGCAGTAGTCAGCAGAGCTGGCTGCATCGGACGTAGTGCCACGATCCGCGGGGTTGGCCCCGCGAGGAGCGTGAGTCGCTGAGCTGGACCGACGTGAAAGAACCCGTGAGCGCGACCTTAGTGACGCGATGAAGGCCCAGGAGGGATCTCCCCGGGCCGGTAGCGACCGCACACGGACACTGAGATCTGGCAGCCCGGGCTGGGGAGCCCGTAGTGCCGCGCCACCACCCGATTCACCGCAGCCCTGCGTTGCACGTCGCTGCCATCCCCCACCGCCTGCGGGTGCTGCCGGGATGGCGTCGGCGTGGGGAAGCAGGACGCCCCAACACATCAGCGCGCCGTCCGGAGTTGGAGCTCCGGACGGCGCTGAACAGGACCTATGTAGGAGGACCTGTGATCGCCAGCATGACACGCGCCGTCTTAGCGGCGCAGCCCACCGACTCCGGCCCCGACATGGATGAGGCCCTGCGCCGCGTGCGGCCCGGGGGTGGTTCCCGGTGACGCCGGCAGAGCAGTTGGAAGCTGCCCGCCAGCAGAACGCTGCCGCCCTCGCCGCCTCGCAAGAGGCTGCGGCCCGGCTCGCCGAAGCGGCAGCCCAGGCCGCCGCCCAGCAGGGCGGAGAGAAGTGAGCAACGAGCCCGAGCACGGGCGGATCCCGGACGTGCGTACCGGGTGAGTCCCTGTAGATCGTCAACCGCCGCGGGCCGCCCCAGACCATCTGGGGCGGCCCGCCTGACTCTTCGGGCTCTGCGCTGTGTCTGACGCTCCGTCCATCGACCGGGCCCGTGCCGCACAACGTGCGGGAGCGCGGTCCATCCGCACCTGCGGTCTGCACCACCCGGCCACCCGCGCGCTGCTGGCCGCCGCCGCACATGTGGCAGGCGCCGCCTACGCCGCTGGCCATCACGTACGCGACATCCACCCCACCACTTGGAAGGACCCCACCCGCCATGACCACTTCACGAACGCTCCTCTCCCTGGTCCCCGACGAGGACGAGCAGGAGCCCACCACCACTGAACTGGACGCCATCGAGGCCGCGTTGCCGATCATGCAGGCCGAAGTCGAACTGCTCGACGTCGAGATCAGCCTCCTGGACCAGCCCGCTACCTCGTGGTCCGAGCGCCGTCGGCGCCGCGCCCACCGCGAACTGCTCGCCGCCCGCGTGAAGGTGGCCAACCAGGCGCGACTGCGAAGGCTCGCTGCGAACGCGCCGGAGGTGGCCTGATGACCGCCTCCACACGTAAGCGCCATCGAAGCCTGCACAGGGAGCTGGCAAGTCCGCTCTTCCGCTGGGGCTTCACCGTTGTCGCCCTGGCGTCCGTCGCTTTCGACAACCTCGGCTGCGCTCTCGTGGCCGGCGGTCTGGCCTGGGCGGGCTGGCGTCTGCACCGCACGCCCCGAAGGAGGCGCCGCCGATGACCAGCACACTCACCAACATCCTTGAAGGGCAGCCCGGGTGGCTGCCCTTCGTCGTTGCCCTCGCCGTCACCTTCCTCGTGCTGGCAGTCGGGATCACGCTCTTCGCCCGACGTCGCGGTAAGACACCGTGGCTGGCGGGGATCGGCCCGCAGGCCGTCGTCGCTCTGGGTGGTGTCGCGGTCTCCGTGCATGGCCTGTGGGGCTTCGCCCGCGACACCGCGCACCTCTCGCCGTGGCTGGCGGTGGCGTTCATCGCCGTGTTCGACGCGGCGGAGATGACGCTTCTGGTCATGCTCTACCGAGCCGCCGACCCGAAGGTCGGCTGGACGGACGAGTTGCGGCTGATGCACCGCACCGCCTGGACCCTCGTGGCGTTCTCGTCGCTGATGAACGCCGTG
>NZ_JACBXA010000390.1 GCF_013870515.1 Streptomyces albidus (ex Kaewkla and Franco 2022)
CACGCTGCTGACCGCCGTGGTGGAGGAGAAGGACGTCACCCGCGCGTTCAGCGCCGACTCCATCCTCACGGAGCTGGTGTGGCTCGCGGCGCCCGGGCTCGTGGTGCTGCTCGCCCTGCAGGTGGGACCGGGCGTGCCGATGGCGGTGTGCGCTGTCTGTCTCATCGTGGGTGCGGCCATGGTCTTCACCCTGCGCTCGGCCAAGGCCGCCGAGAAGGACGCGGAGGAGGGCGGGGAGCGTGCGCCCAGGGCCGTGGTGCTCTCGGGCTGGCCCATCTACGTCACCAGTGCCGCCGCGATGTCCCTGATGGCCGTCTCGGAACTGGTGTTGGCCCCGCTGCTGCAGTACCGCGACCTTCCGGTCGGTCTGGCGGGCGTCCTGCTGATGGTGTTCGCCGGGCTGTCGGCGACGGGCGCCTTCGTCTACGGCCTGCGGACCTGGCCCGGCACCGCCCGTACGCACAGCCTGCTCTGCCTGGTCGGCACCGCGGCCGGCGTCACCGTCGTCGCCGTCGTGCCGGGCCTCGTCGGCATCGTCCTGGGCTTCCTCACGGCGGGTGTCCTGCAGGCCGTCGTCATGGTGACCCGCAACCTCGCGCTGCGCGAGGTGCTGCCGAGCAACGCCCACACCGCGGGCTACTCGGTGATGTACGCGGTCCAGGGCATCGGCTACTCGCTCTCGGCGGTGTTCGCCGCCGCGATGCTCGACTGGTCCACACCCACCGCCGCCATCCTCACAGGAGTGGCGTTCACCCTGGTGCTGACCGCGGTCAGCACCCTCGCGGAGCGGCGCGCACAACCCGCCGCCGCACCGCACCCCGTCGAGAAGCAGCGTGAGACTTCGGAGAGTTCCCCTTGACGAGGACGACTCCCGCCCCGACACCCTGGGAATCCGCCGAGCCTCTGCCAGAGCGGACCACGCCCGCCGACCTGGCCTCCGTACCAGCCGACGGGCTGCCCTCCCACAACGGGCCGCGCGGCCGGGTGCTCGTCATAGGCGCGGGCATGGCGGGCCTCGTCGCCGCCCACGAGCTGCTGCGGCAGGGCCACGAGCCATTGATCCTGGAGGCCCGCAGCCGGGTCGGCGGCCGCATCCACACCGTGCGCGACCTGGCGCCGGGTCTGTACGCGGAGTTCGGCGCGATGCGCGTCCCGCGGGTCCATGAACTGACCCTCGGCTACTGCCGCGAATTCGGCCTCGAGCTGCGGCCCGGCACCGCCTTCAACCCCAAGGCGCTCGCCTACGTCGGCGGCCGCCGGCTCACGCTGGAGCAGGCCGAGCGCGACCCCGGGCTGCTGCCGTTCCCGCTCACCTCGTACGAGGCGCACCGCAGCCGTGAGGAGATGTGGCGGGAGGCCACCGAGGAGATCCGGGAGCTCTACCGGCGCGAGGGCGAGGGGGCGCTCGAAGCGCTGGCCGCCAAGTACGACGCGTACTCGATCCGCGGCTTCCTCAAGGCGCGGGGCTGGTCGGAGGGCGCGATCGAGCGCTACGGCGTGATGTCGCACTCCGAGTCCACCCTCAACACGGCCGTCATGCAGGAGTTCCGGGAGGTGATCGGGAAGGCGTACGAGGACGTGCAGGAAGTCGTCGGCGGGATGGACCGGTTGCCGATGGCGTTCTACGAACGGCTCGCCCCCCACATCCGGTTCGGCGTGGAAGTGACCGCGCTGGAGCAGCGCGGGGGATCGGTGACGGTACGTGCCCGGGTCGGGGGCGACCGTGTCTCCTTCACCGGCGACCAGGCCGTCTGCACCCTGCCGTTCTCCGTGCTGCGCGGGATCGAGGTGAATCCCGCCTTCTCGCAGGGGAAGCAGAAGGCGATCCGGCAGCTCCACTACGATGCCGCGACGAAGATCTTCTTCCAGGTGCGGCGCCCTTTCTGGGAGAAGACCGACGGGATTCGCGGCGGCACCACCGTGACCGACCTTCCGGTGCGCCGTGTCATTTACCCTGCCTATCCGGATTCGCCCGACTCACGTGCGGTGCTGCTGGCCAGCTACACATGGGGGCAGGACGCCCTGCAATGGTCGGCGATGAATTCGAGCCAGCGTGTGGAGCGGGCACTCCGTGACATATCCCGAATACATCCAGAAATCCTTGAGGTGTTCGAGAGCGGAATAAGCCATTCCTGGTATCAGGATCCCTACGCCATGGGCGGCTACGCCTTGTTCGAGCCCGAGCAGCAATCTTCGCTGCAGGCCGAGATCAACCGGTCGGAGGGGCTCGTCCACTTCGCCGGAGAGCACTGCTCGCAGTGGCCCGCATGGATCGAGGGAGCGGTGGAATCGGGCCTCCGCGTCGCGCGCGGAATCCATCTCGGCCAGCCATTGTGAACAGCTCACGAAAACAGTGATCGCCCGTTCCGGCCCCCCTGTATCACACCTCTATTACGGTAAGCTCCTGCATCTCAAAAGCTGAACAGAGGCCGACGGGGACGGGGGCTCGGCGTGGGGCTCGTCATTGCGAGAGAAGACACGACGACCGTGGTGAGATGCGTCGTGGAATTGCTGCAAGGCCTGACCGATGCGCCCATCGAGACGCTGAGGCGCACCGCGAACGAGACCTCCGTGGCACACGCGGTGCAACTCACCGAGGCGCTGCTGCAGTTGGCGCCGTCGAACGCGTCGGCCGAGTGGCTGCGCTGCCTGCTCTCCGAACTGCACTTCATCACCGGCCGGCCCGCCGACAGCATCGCCGTGGCGGCCGCGGTGTCGGGGGACGCGGTGGCGCCCTCCGTCGCAGGCAGCGTGGCCGTGGCCGAGGTGCTCTCCTCCGCGCTGCTGCGCCCGGACACGGCGGAGGCCGAGGCCCGGCGGCGTCTGCGGGCCGCGAGCGGGGGCATCGCCCACGACCCGGCGGCCATCGCCTCGGCCTCCGTGCTGGCGGACTGCCGGGCCCGGGCGGGCGACATGGAGGAGGCGCTGTACTGGTCGCGGCGGGCCGCGGCCCACGCCGATCTGGTCCCCTCGCCGTTCTGGAGCATGCATCTGCTGGTCGAGGCTGCGTCCCGGATGGCGGACGCCGGTGAGGACGTGGAGGCGGAGGCGCTGGCCGAACGGGTCCGCGCACAGAGTGAGCGGACGCCCTACCCGGGCATTCAGGCCGCGCTCATCCGCGTACAGGCCAAGGTGCTGATCCAGCGCGGCCTCTGGTCGCTGCTCACCATCCGCAGCCACGGACTCGCCCAGGCGACGACGGAGGACCGGAGCGAGCGGCTGCACGCGCCGCTGCTGCTGGCGCAGTTGAGCATCGCCGCGGTGTACTCCGGCGACCTGCCCACCGCCCGGGAGGACTTCGAGGCCTGCCGGAGGCTCCTGCCGGACGGTGGCCCGGACGCCTGGGCGGGACGGCACGCACCCGAACTGCTCTGGTCTCAGCTGCTGTTGGAAGAGGGCGACGGCGGCTGGAGACCTGCCGTGCACCATCTCGCGCGGCTGGCGCGGGACCCGGGCGCCCCACTGGTGCGGCTCTTCGCCACGGTCCCCGGGTCGGCGGCATGGGCGGCCCGGCTCGCGTCGAGCGCCGGCAAGCAGAGGCTCGCCCGGCACATCGAAGGCGTCGCCGAGGACTTACGCGCACGGCAGCCGCGCCGCAACGCGCTGTCGG
>NZ_JACBXA010000391.1 GCF_013870515.1 Streptomyces albidus (ex Kaewkla and Franco 2022)
GACGGTCGAGGCGACGCGGGGTCCGGCCTGTGGACCGGAACCAGGCAGCGCGCCCGTACGTGGCAAGATCGGGGCAGGCCCAGAAGGACCGCACAGAGCGCCGAGGCGCGAGATCGAGGAGCACCGTTGAGCAGGTTGCGCTGGCTGACGGCGGGGGAGTCGCACGGCCCCGCACTGGTGGCGACGCTGGAGGGGCTGCCCGCCGGCGTCCCGGTCACCACCGACATGGTGGCGGACGCCCTGACGCGGCGGCGGCTCGGCTACGGGCGCGGCGCACGGATGAAGTTCGAGCGGGACGAGGTCACCTTCCTCGGCGGCGTCCGTCACGGACTCACTCTCGGCTCGCCCGTCGCGATCATGGTCGGCAACACGGAATGGCCGAAGTGGGAGCAGGTGATGGCCGCCGACCCCGTCGACCCGGAGGTGCTGGCCGGGCTGGCTCGCAACGCACCGCTGACCCGGCCCCGTCCCGGTCATGCCGACCTGGCGGGGATGCAGAAGTACGGCTTCGACGAGGCCCGTCCGGTGCTGGAGCGCGCCTCGGCCCGTGAGACGGCCGCGAGGGTGGCGCTGGGCACGGTGGCCTGTTCGTACTTGAAGGAGACGGCCGGGATCGAGATCGTCTCGCACGTCGTCGAACTCGGCGGCGCCAAGGCGCCTTACGGGCTCGTGCCGCAGCCCGGGGACGTGGAGCGGCTGGACGCCGACCCGGTGCGCTGCCTGGACGCCGACGCGAGCAAGGCGATGGTCGCCGAGATCGACCAGGCACACCAGGACGGCGACACCCTGGGCGGCGTGGTCGAGGTGGCTGCGCACGGGGTGCCGGTGGGGCTGGGCTCGCACGTCCACTGGGACCGCCGGCTTGACTCCCGGCTGGCAGGCGCGCTGATGGGCATCCAGGCGATCAAGGGCGTCGAGCTGGGTGACGGCTTCGGCCTCGCGCGTGTGCCGGGCTCGAAGGCGCACGACGAGATCGTCCCCGGAGAGGGCCGGCTGCGGCGCAGCTCCGGCCGGTCCGGAGGGACCGAAGGCGGCCTGTCCACGGGCGAGTTGCTGCGCGTACGGGCGGCGATGAAGCCCATCGCGACGGTCCCGCGTGCTCTCGCCACCGTCGACGTGCAGACCGGCGAGGAGACCCGCGCACACCACCAGCGCTCGGACGTCTGCGCCGTGCCCGCCGCCGGGATCGTTGCCGAGGCGATGGTGGCGCTCGTGCTGGCGGACGCGGTGGCGGAGAAGTTCGGCGGCGACAGCGTCGCCGAGACCCGCCGCAACGTGGAAGGCTTCCTCGACAGCCTGGAGATCAAGTGAACGCGCCCGCAGTCGTCCTCATCGGCCCGATGGGCGTGGGCAAGTCGACCGTCGGCGAGCTGCTGGCGCACCGTCTGGGCACCGTCTTCCGGGACACCGACCACGACATCGTCGAGATCGCCGGCAAGCCGATCTCCGAGATCTTCCTCGACGACGGAGAGCAGCAGTTCCGGGCACTCGAGCGGCAGGCGGTGCGTGCCGCGCTCGCGGAGCACCGGGGTGTACTGGCGCTCGGCGGCGGCGCCGTCCTGGCCGCCGAGACCAGAGAGCTGCTTGCCGGGGCTCCCGTCGTCTACCTGGACATGGACGTCGCGGAAGCGGTCAAGCGGGTCGGCCTTGACGCCCCCCGGCCGCTGCTGATGATGAACCCGCGCAAGCAGTGGCGTGAGCTGATGGACGAGCGCCGGCCCCTCTACACGGAGGTCGCCCGCGCCGTCGTCAGCACCGAGAAACGCACCCCCGACGAGGTCGCCGACGAGATCCTCGACGTCCTGGAGCTGAAGCAGAAATGACCGGTCAGACCCCACAGCCCACCCGCATCACCGTGGGCGGAAGCGCGGGAACCGCGCCCTACGACGTGCTCATCGGCCACCAGCTCCTCGGTGAGCTGCCCGGCCTCATCGGCGCCGGCGCCAAGCGCGTCGCCGTACTGCACCCCGAGGCACTGGCGGAGACCGGCGAGGTCCTCCGCGAGGACCTCGCCTCACAGGGGTACGAGGCCATCGCCGTGCAGTTGCCCAACGCCGAGGAGGCCAAGACCGCCGAGGTCGCCGCGTACTGCTGGAAGGCCCTGGGCCAGACCGGGTTCACGCGCAGCGACGTCATCGTCGGAGTCGGAGGCGGCGCCACGACGGACGTCGCGGGCTTCGTCGCAGCCACCTGGCTGCGCGGCGTGCGCTGGGTCGCCGTGCCGACGACCATCCTCGGAATGGTGGACGCCGCCGTCGGCGGCAAGACCGGCATCAACACCGCCGAGGGCAAGAACCTCGTGGGCGCCTTCCACCCGCCCGCCGGCGTGCTCTGCGACCTGGCGGCCCTGGAGTCCCTGGGCGTGCACGACTACGTCGGCGGCCTCGCCGAGGTCATCAAGGCCGGTTTCATCGCGGACCCCGTGATCCTGGACCTGATCGAGGCCGACCCCGAGGCGGCCCGCACCCCCGCGGGAGCGCACACCGCCGAGCTGATCGAGCGGTCGATCAAGGTCAAGGCGGAGGTCGTCGCGTCCGACCTCAAGGAGTCCGGGCTCCGCGAGATCCTCAACTACGGGCACACGCTGGCGCACGCCATCGAGAAGAACGAGCGCTACGAGTGGCGGCACGGCGCCGCCGTCTCCGTGGGAATGGTCTTCGCGGCCGAACTGGGCCGTATCGCGGGCCGGTTGGACGACGCGACCGCCGAACGGCACCGCGCAGTCCTGGAGTCGGTGGGTCTGCCCGTGACGTACCGCGGCGACCAGTGGCCCAAGCTGCTGGAGACCATGAAGGTCGACAAGAAGTCCCGAGGCGACATGCTGCGCTTCATCGTCCTGGACGGGCTGGCCAAACCCTCCGTACTGGAAGCCCCCGATCCGGCCATGCTGCTCGCCGCGCACGCGGAGATCGCCGCATGAGCCGCCGCGTACTGGTGCTGAACGGCCCCAACCTGGGGCGTCTGGGCTCCCGCGAGCCGGACGTCTACGGCGCGACCTCCTACGCGGGGCTCGTCGAGCAGTGCACCGCCGTGGGCGAGGAGTGCGGCTTCGCGGTGGAGGTGCGCGAGACCAACGACGAGGGAGAGATGATCCGCTGGCTGCACGAGGCGGCCGACGGCTCGCTTCCGGTCGTCATCAACCCCGGTGCCTTCACGCACTATTCGTACGGGATGCGGGACGCCGCCTCGCAGCGCACCGCGCCGCTGATCGAGGTGCACATCTCCAACCCGCACGCCCGCGAGGAGTTCCGGCACACATCGGTCATCTCCGCCGTCGCCAGCGGCACCATCGCCGGTTTCGGCATCGGCAGTTACCTCCTCGCGCTGCGTGCGCTCGCGGAGGAACTCCGAAGCTGAATCCGGTTATCGGGCACTCGTTGCCGCTCTCGGCCGTTCAACAGGCAAGGCCGGAGCGGTACTGTCCGGTACTGTCACACAATCATGGCGCTGCGGGGGCGGCGTCGGCAGCGCGAGACGGAGTTGGGGAGCGGATGCAGCAGTACGGGGCGCCACAGCCCGTCCCTCCGCCGGACCCCTCCCCGGGCTTCCAGCAAGGTCAGCGCCCCCCGCACTCCGGACA
>NZ_JACBXA010000392.1 GCF_013870515.1 Streptomyces albidus (ex Kaewkla and Franco 2022)
CTGGCGCACGGCGTCCTGGCCCTGGAATGCCTCTTCCCCATCGCGTACCTGAAGGGCGGACGTAAGGGCGTCCCGGTGCGGTTGCCGCGTGGCGGCGACGCCACCCTTGCGGGTGACGCACCGCCACGCGTACGGACCGCTCAGGGCCATTTCAGACCCTCGTCAGTCCTTCTCAGTCCTTCGTCAGCCCTTGCGGAACTCGGCCGCGGCCAGCAGCCCCGTGTCCGGGTTGTCGGTGAAGATGCCGTCGATGCCTGTCGCGAAGTAGGCACGGAAGGCCCCGAAGGAGTCCCCGTAGGCGTTGGGGTCGGTCCCCCGCTTGAAGTCGAGCGGCAGGAAGGTGTTCTCGTTGCGCATCGTGTACGGGTGCAGGACGAGGTTCTGCGCGTGCGCGTCCCGTACCAGCGTGGTCGGCTCCCCCAGGCTTCCGTCGGGCTTCTTCGGGATGACCAGGTCCACGACGGGCCCGATGCCGTCGGCGAAGCGGGCCATCCACTTCAGGCCCTCGGGCTTGACCAGGTCGGCGACCGTGCGCGGGTCACCCGCCTCGACGAAGTCCCAGGGACGGGAGGTGAGCGCGTCCAGCAGGCAGACGCCGGGGCAGTCCACCAGCTTCTTCAGGCGCTGGATGCTGCTGGGCTCGAAGGACTGGACGAAGTTCGGGGAGTGCGCGCGGTGACGTCCGTACGCGCGCAGCAGCTTGGCCAGCCGCGGCTCGAGCTCCAGACCCAGCTTGCGGAAGTACGTGGGGTGCTTGGTCTCGATGTGCAGCCACACGGGACGGCCGCGCCGCTTGCCCTCCTTCTCGGCCCACTTCAGGACGTCCTCGAAGAGGGGCACCTCCCAGCGCCCGTCATAGAGGGTGTTGCGCTGCCGCGTCTGCGGGATGCGCTCCTTGGCGCGCAGAGTGCGCAGCTCGGCAAGGGTGAAGTCCTCTGTGAACCAGCCGGTCAGCGCCGCACCGTCGACCGTCTTGGTCGTCTTGCGGCCGGCGAACTCCGGGTGGTCGGCGACGTTCGTGGTCGCGGTGATGTCGTTCTCGTGGCGGCAGACGAGGTGACCGTCCTTGGTCGGCACGAGGTCCTGCTCGATGACGTCCGCGCCCATGTCGAGGGCGAGTTGGTAGGAACCGAAGGTGTGCTCAGGGCGGTATCCGCTCGCCCCGCGGTGTGCCACGACAGCAGGCACCGGCAGCCGGCCACCCGGATGCTTCTCGCGTCCCCCCGCCTTCTCCTCCGCGAAAGCACTCCCGCCCGAACCCACCGTCGCTGCGCCTGCGGCGCCCAGTACGGCTGCTCCGAGCACGAGTCTCCGACCCGGCTGCTGCTCCTGACCCATGGGCTCTCCTCAGCTCGTCTCGTCATGTCGCGTCCGCCCGGTGCACTACGGGACCGGGCGGACGACTGGCTGATCGTAGATCCGGCTCCACGACGCCGGGGAGGCTTAAGGCCGAACATGCGGGAAACACGGCTCAGATGACACCCGGACGCGCTTCGGGACGGCGGCACGAGGGAGCAACTGGCCCCGCGTCATGTCAACTCTGCGTATCGGTGCGGTTAACCCGGTGTGCGGTCCGGTTCAAGTGGCGAGTATCGTCTTCACCTGCGCAAGTCTGCGCCCGACGTCACCGACCGGAGGAAGAGTTGTCCCGTTTCCGTCTGATCAAGGCACTGCTCGGCCCGCTACTGCGCGTGCTGTTGCGCCCGCAGGTGGAAGGGGCGGAGCGAATTCCCGGTTCCGGTCCGGTGATTCTGGCCGGCAACCACCTCACGTTCATCGACTCCATGGTGCTCCCCCTGGTGACCGACCGTCAGGTCTTCTTCATCGGGAAGGACGAGTACGTCAGCGGCAGGAGCCTCAAGGGCCGCCTGATGGCGTGGTTCTTCACCGGCGTCGGGATGATCCCCGTGGACAGGGACGGCGGCCGCGGCGGTGTCGCGGCGCTGATGACGGGGCGGCGCGTGCTGGAGGAGGGTCACATCTTCGGGATCTACCCGGAGGGCACCCGCTCCCCCGACGGGCGCCTCTACCGCGGCCGTACGGGCATCGCACGCCTTGCGCTGATGACCGGTGCTCCCGTGGTCCCGTTCGCGATGATCGGCACCGACGCCATCCAGCCCGGCGGCAAGGGCCTGCCGCGGCCCGCACCGGGCCGGCGCATCTCCGTCCGCTTCGGTGACCCGCTCGACTTCAAGCGCTACGAAGGCATGGACCGCGACCGCTACGTGCTGCGCGCCGTCACGGACGAGGTCATGAGCGAGGTCATGCGGCTCTCCGGCCAGGAGTACGTGGACATCTACGCCACGAAGGCCAAGGCCGCAGCCTGACCGTGTCGCTGGAGTGAGAATGGCCCGGGCGGGGGTTCGCCCGCACGGGCCCGGTGACCCGCTCCGGCATGTCAGGTACTGAGAACCACGGCCACCGGCCGGAGAAGCCCGTCGCAGGCCCCGACGCCGGGACCGAGCGTGCCGCCGCCGACAAGCCCACGCAGCTGGGCGGCCGCTCGTGGAAGTCGGTCCTGCGCCGGACGGGCAAGGAATTCAAGGAGGACGAGCTGTCGGACAGAGCGGCAGCGCTCACGTACTACGCCGTGCTGTCGATCTTCCCGGCGCTGCTGGTGCTCGTCTCCGTCCTCGGGATCATCGGCAAATCGGCGACCGACAAGATCATCGGCAACGTCTCGAAGTTCGCCCCTGGCCCCGTCCGCGACATCGTCGAGAACGCCGTCCGGAACCTTCAGAACAGCAGCAGCACCGCGAGCGTGCTTGCGGTGGTGGGTCTGCTGGGCGCCCTGTGGTCGGCTTCCAACTACGTGGCGGCCTTCATCCGTACGGCGAACGTCGTCTACGACCTTCCCGAGGGACGTCCGGCCTGGAAGGTCACTCCCGTCAGGGTGGGACTGACGGTGCTGCTCATGGTCCTGCTCGCCGTGAGCACGCTGCTCGTCGTCTTCACCGGCCCGCTCGCCCGGCAGGCGAGCGATGCGCTCGGCCTGGGAGACACCGCGCTGACCGTCTGGAACATCGCGAAGTGGCCGGTGCTCCTGCTGCTCATCGCCTTCATGATCGCGCTGCTCTACTGGGGCGCGCCCAATGTGAAGGGGCGCGGGCTGCGCTGGGTGACACCCGGCAGCGCCCTGGCGGTGGTGATCTGGCTGGCCGCATCCGCCGGCTTCGCCGTGTACGTGGCCAACTTCAGCTCGTACAACAAGACTTACGGCACGCTGGCCGGGGTCATCATCTTCCTGGTCTGGCTGTGGATCACCAATCTCGCCATCCTGCTCGGCCTCGAGTTCGACGCCGAACTGGCCCGGCAACGCGCGATCAGCGGCGGCCATCCCGTTCAGGAGGAGCCGTACGTGGCGCCCCGTGACACCCGCAAGTGGCCCAGCTCCGGTGTCAGGCAGCCCGAGGGCGGACCCGAGCCCGGCCCGGGGGAAGGCGGTCCGGAGGAACGAGACAGCGGGACCGCTGAGGGCCCTGTGAGTCCCGAGAACGAACCGGAAAAGACGCGTGACGAGGGTCGGGGGCAAGAGGGCCCCGGGGTGCGGGGCC
>NZ_JACBXA010000393.1 GCF_013870515.1 Streptomyces albidus (ex Kaewkla and Franco 2022)
AGCCCGTGCCGTCCGAACCGGCAGCGACCGCCGCGCCGATGACCGCGACGCCCAGCGCGGAGCCGACCTGACGGCTCGTCGAGGCGATGCTCGCGGCCAGACCCGAACGGGAGCGCGGCATGCCGGAGACGGCGGCGTTGGTGATGGGCGCGTTGACCAGGCCGAAGCCGATCCCGAAGAGGACGTACGAGGTGAACAGCATGGTGTTCGAACTCTCCGCGCCGAACGCCGCGAGCAGCACCCCGCTCGCCGTCATGTTCGCCCCCGCCAGCAGCAGCGGCAGCCGGGCACCCCGGACGGCGACGAGGTGCCCGGAAAGCGGAGCGAAGATCGCCGTCATCGCGGCCATCGGCAGCAGGTGCACGCCGGCCTGAAGTGCGGACAGCCCGCGGTCGTTCTGCAGATGCAGGGTGCTGAGGAAGAGGAAGCCGGCGAGTGCCGCGAAGGAGGTGACGGCGGTGAGGGTGGCGCCGCTGAACGGGATGCTGCGGAAGAAGCGCAGCTCCACCAGCGGTTCGGTCCGCCTGCGTTCGTAGACGATCAGCGCGGCCAGTGCGCACGCGCTGGCCGCGAAGCAGCCCAGGATCAGGGGCGACGTCCAGGACCCCTCGCGCGGGGAGGCCGAACCCCCCTCGATGATGGCGAAGGTGAGCGTGCCGAGCGCGGCCATGACGAGCAGCTGACCGCCCGGGTCCAGCCTTCGGGGGTGCGGCGCCCGCGACTCCGGGACGAAGAGCGTCGTGAGCAGCAGCGCCGTGAGTCCGACGGGTATGTTCAGCCAGAAGATCGAGCGCCAGCCCACCGAGCTGACCAGCGCACCTCCCAGCAGCGGACCGGCCGCCATGGAGATGCCCACGACCCCGCCCCAGACCCCGATCGCGCGGGCGCGATCGCGCGGCTCGGGGAAGGTGTTGGTGATGATCGACATGGCCACCGGGTTGAGCATCGAGCCGCCGACCGCCTGCATCGCGCGGAAGGCGATGAGCCATCCCAGCCCCGGGGCGAGCGCGCACAGCAGGGACCCGGCGGAGAAGAGCACGAGTCCCGTACGGAAGACGCGGCGCCGCCCCACCCTGTCGGCAGTCGAGCCGGACAGCATGAGGAAGGAGGCCAGCACGAGCGTGTAGGCGTCCAGGGTCCACTGAAGGCCCGAGATCGAGGCGTTCAGGTCCCGCCCCATGGCCGGGAGCGCCACGTTCAGCGCGGTGTTGTCGAGACTGACGACCAGCAGGCTCATGCAGCAGATCGCCAGCACCAGAAGACGGCGCCGGCGGGTCATGGGCTCGTCGGCCGAAGCGGAGGACATCACTCCAGCATCCACCTCCGGCGCGCGGGGTGATGCCCGGGGGTGGTGTGAGCGCCGCCGGTGTCCCAGGATGATCCGCAGTGTGACCAGCAGCGAACCCGCGGCGGAGCAGCAGCGGAACCAGCAGCCAGGACAGCAGCACGCGAGGAGTGACGATGACGGCCACCGAGCCCACCAGCCCCACCGACGCCTTCCGCGCCGCACGGGACACCCTGTTGCGGCACCGGACCGACTACGAGGCCGCCCGGGCATCCTTCTCCTGGCCGCGACCCGAACACTTCAACTGGGCGCTCGACTGGTTCGACGCCGTCGCCGAGGACAACCCGCGCACGGCCCTGCACATCGTCGAGCAGGACGGAAGCAGCGCCCGCTACTCCTTCGCCGAGATGCGCGCCCGCTCCGCCCAGGTCGCCAACTGGCTCCGCGCACAAGGCGTGCGTCCCGGCCACCGCGTCATCCTCATGCTCGGCAACCAGGTCGAACTGTGGGAGACGCTGCTGGCCTGCATGAAGCTGCGCGCCGTCGTCATCCCCGCCACGCCGCTGCTCGGCCCCAACGACCTCGCCGACCGGATCGACCGCGGTGAGGCCCGGCACGTGGTCGTGCGGACCGAGGACACCGCCAAGTTCGAGACGGTCTCCGGTGATTACACCCGCATCGCCGTCGGCGGCGGGAGCGCAGGGCCGGGCTGGCTCGCCTACGAGGACGCTTACGCCGCCTCCGGCACGTACGAGCCGGACGGCGTCACGCGGGCCGACGCCACGCTCCTGCTCTACTTCACCTCGGGCACCACTGCCCGTCCGAAGCTGGTCGAGCACACGCATCTCTCCTACCCCGTCGGGCACTTGGCGACGATGTACTGGATCGGTCTGAAGCCGGGCGACGTGCATCTGAACATCTCCTCGCCCGGTTGGGCCAAGCACGCCTGGTCCAACTTCTTCGCGCCGTGGAACGCCGAGGCGACGATCTTCATCTACAACTACGCCCGGTTCGACGCCGATCGCCTGCTGGCCGAGATCGAGGAGGCGGGCGTCACCAGCTTCTGCGCACCGCCGACGGTGTGGCGCATGCTCATCCAGGCGGACTTGACCAAGCTGCGGGCGGTGCCGCGCGAGGTCGTCGCGGCGGGTGAGCCGCTCAACCCCGAGGTGATCGAGCACGTACGCCGGGCATGGGACACCACCATCCGCGACGGCTTCGGTCAGACGGAGACGGCCGTGCAGGTCGCCAACTCCCCCGGGCAGCAGCTCAAGCCGGGCTCCATGGGGCGGGCGATGCCCGGATTCGAGGTGACGCTTATCGACCCGGTGACGGGCGAGGCCGGCGTGGACGAGGGAGAGATCTGCCTCGACCTGTCGCAGCGCCCGGTCGGGCTGATGACCGGATACCGGGGTGACGCGGAGCGTACGGACGAGGCGATGGCCGGGGGTTACTACCGCACGGGCGACATCGGAAGCCGGGACGCGGACGGCTACATCACCTACGTGGGCCGGTCCGACGACGTCTTCAAGGCGAGCGACTACAAGATCTCGCCGTTCGAGCTCGAGAGCGCGCTGCTGGAGCACGAGGCGGTGGCCGAGGCCGCGGTCGTCCCGTCGCCGGACCCGTTGCGGCTGGCCGTGCCCAAGGCCTACGTGGTGCTCGCGGAGGGCTGGGAGCAGGGTGCCGAGACGGCGAAGGCGCTGTTCGCGCACTCGCGGGAGACGCTCGCTCCGTACAAGCGTGTCCGGGTCATCGAGTTCGCCGAACTGCCCAAGACCATCTCCGGGAAGATCCGGAGGGTCGAGTTGCGGGAGCACGCGGCGGGGGAGCCCGGTCAGGAGTACCGCGAGGAACGCTGAGGCGGGCGCCCGGCCGCTCAGCAGACGGAGCGGATCAGCTCGTCGGCCGGGTCGTTGACGGCCTGCGGCATTCCCGTCAGGTCGAGGACGAAGAGCGGCACGCACAGTGCGTCCGCGCGGGTCCGAGCTTCGCGTGCGTAGCCCGCGAGGGAGAAACAGGCCGTCTCCACCTCCTCGTTGAGGCCGTTGAGCCAGAGCGTCTCCACCTCGCGAAGGGTGGTGGGGGCGGTGGAGGGGTCGACGTGCGCGATGATGCCGGGGCCGCGCAGGTCGATGCCGGAGGCGGGGCGCTTCTCCGTCAGCCTCACGCCGACGAAGCCAAGCCAGCGCAGATACTGTGCGGCGGCCGTACGGGCGTCCTGCGCGGTGCGGATGGTCACGGGCCGGAAGGC
>NZ_JACBXA010000394.1 GCF_013870515.1 Streptomyces albidus (ex Kaewkla and Franco 2022)
CGCGTGCGGGTCGGCTCCCTTCCCGGCCCTCGCCATGGCGCCTCTCCTCCCAGGTGGATGTGGCCCCGGACAGGGTGGCTTCGCCACACCCGGTCCGGGGCCACGGTTCAACTCACTTCAGCGAAACGCCGGGTGAGGTTCAGAGGCACAGCAGGGCGCTGTGCGAGCTGTGCGTGTCGCACAGGAGCAGGCTGGCGCTGCTCAGGTCGCCGCCACCGCCGCCGGTGTGGTTGTCCTGGGACTCCAGCGACTGCAGGTCGAGAAGCGACATGTCGTTTCCTTTCGGTTTCTCTTACGGGGACGGTGGTGCATCGGTACGGCCCGATCACGGACCGGTCTTTGGGCCGCCGCGTGGCAGCGGCGGAAGGAAGGGCAGGCCGACGGGCGGCTCGCCCCGCAGCGCGGCGGTCGCGGCACTCGTGGCGAGCAGGCAGCCCGCCGTACCGGTGGCCAGGTCCATCGACAGCCGCATCATCTGGTCGCCGGGGAAGGCCAGACCGCCCTGGTGGTTCATGCCGTACCAGGCCAGCCCGTCCAGTTGGGCGGCGATCCCGGACGCGTCGGCGTCGGGTGCGGTGGTACGGCTGAGGTAGAGCAGCATCCCCGCTCGCCCCTGGAACAGCCCCGGCTGCGCGTAGTAGCGCATGCGGGCTGCGGGCAGGACGGCGGATCGTGCCGTGCTGAACTCGTCCTCGTCCGGCCGGTGTTGGAGCAGGTCGTCCAAGACCATTCCGATGCCGGCGCTGCCGCCTGAGAGGTAGGGCATGATGCGCCTTCCCTCGTCGACCTGGAGCGTGCCGCTCCGGTCGGGTACGCAGTGCGCGAGGTCGCGGCGCAGGGCGTCCGACGCCAGGTCCAGCAGCTCGGCGTCGCCGGTGCGTTCGTACAGGCGCAGGAAGAGCAGTGCCGCTCCGGTGGAGCCATGCATCAGGCCGGCGCGTCCCCGCCAGGGGTCCTCGCCCTCCCCTCCCGCCGCGGCGGTACGGGCGGCGAGGCTCTCGGCGAGCAGCCGCGCGGCCGTGGCGGCATGGGCGTGCAGCGCGGTCTCGCCCGTGGTGGTGCCCAGCCGGTCCAACGCGAGCCCGATACCTGCGAGTCCGCCGTACAGAGTGGGGCCGAGGCGCTGCCACTTCTCATCGAGCACGCGGTCGGCGAGCTTCAGCGCTTCCTGGGAGTGTCCGAACCGGTCCAGCACGTACGCGGCACCGAGCAGACCGTCGTAGAAGCCGAGCGGGGTGCCCTGCGGCGGGGTGCCGCTGTGCCTCAGCAGCCACTCCTCGCCCTCGGGGCAGGAGGGTGAGCCGGTCTCCGCCAGCGCGTAGAGCACGCCGGCCGCTCCGTGGGCGAGACCGAGACCACCGCCGTCGGCGAACTGCGCGATGTCGCCCGGGAAGAGCCGGTCGTCACGCTCGGGCGTCGCCGAGACCAGTACGGACCTCGCCATCGCGTCACGGCTGCGCGGCCAGTCGGCCGGGCGGACCGGCATCTGCGACGCACCGGTGCCGGGCGGCGCGTCGCCGGCGGAGCGGCCCTCGATGACGGCCACCGCCTCCTGGAGGAACTCCCTCGGCACCTCCGGGAATTGCTCGGCTGCCACCTCGGCGAGGTGCGCCGCCTTGGCCCGGTCGACGGCGAGCAGCATCGTCATCGGCACGAAGAGCGCGATCCGCAGGCAGGCGAGGGCGTAGCGGTCGATCTCGTAGCCCACGCGGTCGGCGGGAGCGATGAAGCCCGGGTGGGCGACGATCTGCCGCGGATTCTCCTCGGCCGGCGCCGCCGCCTCGAAGTCCAGCAGGCGCACGGAGCGTTCGTCGGGGGCGACCATGATGTTGAACATGTGCAGGTCGTTGAAGACCAGCCCGCGCGAGTGCACCGCCTCGACCGCTTCCTCCACCAGCCTGTGGATGCGCAGGGCCCATCGGGTGTACTCGGAGACGGCCGCCGGGTCCGGGGTCTCGGTCAGCAGCGGATGACGCTGGGCGAAGAAGGAGTTGAGGGTCTGCCCCGGCAGGTGGTCCATGACGAGGAAGCGGTGGCCGTCGACCGTGAACCAGTCGCGCACACCCGGTGCGACGGACAACCCCGCGAGCCGTTCCATGGCCGCCTTCTCACGCTCCAGACGTGCCACCGCGTCGGCGCCGTCGGCGGCGAGCCCGGCGTGCGGGCGGGCCTCCTTGAGCACGACCGCCTCACCGGTGCGGGAGTCCGTACCGCCGTACACGCCACCGCCGTTGGAGAAGTGCAGGGCACGCTCGACGCGGTACGGGAGGCCGGTGAGCGAGGCTCCCTGCCTGGCGGCCAGGTGCGGCTCCAGGAACTCCGGCAGCGTCACCCAGTCCGGCACGTGGAAGACGGGGTCCTTGCGGTCGGGTACGAGCCGCCCTTCCCCGTCCTCGATCGCCGGCACCAGCTGTCCCTGCGGTGAGAGGCAGAAGCGCCGGGCGAAGCCGCCGTAGCGCACGTAGAGCGGGCCTTCGCCCCAGCGCAGGTCGGTGAGGATGTACGGGCCGGGTTCGCCGGCGAGTTCCTCGCCCAACTCGGTCAGAAGCGTGCGGAGTTGCTTCTCGTCCGCCGGATAGATGGTGGCGAATTTGCCGCTCGTGCCGCGGCCGGCGTACTTGGCATTCCGCAGATAGAGCAGCGTGCGGGCCGGCACGAATTTGAAGGGGATTCCCCGGGCGACGCAGTAGTCCCACACCGCTGCGGCCACCCTGTCGGCGTTCCGGAGCGCGGCCGAGGCGTGGACCTTCCAGCCCTGCGCCTGCAGTTCCCCCTGCACCGGGCTGAGCTGGAGCCAGTCACCGGAGCGGCTGGCCTGCCATCCTTCGGGCACGGGGCGCTGCGCCGTGGCAAGGGCATCGGAGTCTTCGGCCGTCCCGGAACCGGAGTTCGCGGAACCGGATTCCGAGGGACCGGATTCCGAGGGACCCCCGGACAAACGGTCCGGAGTCTCATAGAAGTATCTGTCTGCGAGGCAGAAGACCTCGTATCGCTTGTCCATTTCAATCCCCCCTCTGCGGCATGAAAAGAGAATTACATGCGGAGATGTGGAGGAACAGTAACGACTGTCACGAGGCAACCGTTAAGAATGCATGGGTGAACTCGCTTTTCGGACGCGGCACTTGGTGCGCTGTCCGAAAGCGACTGCTTTCCGGGAACATTTCCGGGAACGGAGCCTCGGACGCGCGACGATCACGGCCTGCCGGGGGGGCGTCAGCCGGTGGGCACGAAGCGCACGGGCGTACCGGGCACCGCCTGCGCCACAGCCGCAAGAGCCTCCTGCGGGACGACGCCGATGACCGGATAGCCGCCCGTGACCGGGTGATCGGCGAGGAAGACGACCGGCCGCCCCTCCGGTGGCACCTGAAGGGCGCCCAACGCGATGCCCTCGCTGGGCAGTTCACGGGTCTCGGCTCGCTCCAGCACCGGCCCGTCCAGCCGCAGCCCGATGCGGTTGCTGGCGGAGGAGACCCGGTATTCGCCGGTCACGAGAGTGCGCAACGCCCCTTGCGTGAACCAGTCCGTGCGC
>NZ_JACBXA010000395.1 GCF_013870515.1 Streptomyces albidus (ex Kaewkla and Franco 2022)
GGCACCGGGCCGCCGGACTGCGCGGCAACGCCGACGCGTTCGGCGCATCCGCGGCCATCCTGGCGGGTGATCTTGCGCTGGTGTGGGCCGACGACCTCGTGGAGTCGGCGGGACTCGACACCAAGGCCCGGAGGGCCGTGGGCGAGCCCTGGCAGTCCATGCGAACCGAGACGATCGCCGGACAGTACCTCGACCTCTACGGACAGGGCACAGGCGTGGACTCCCCCGAGGAGTCGCTGCGGGTGGCGTACCTCAAGAGCGGCCTGTACACCGTCGAGCGCCCCCTTCATCTGGGCGCGGCGATGGCGGGCGCAGCCCCGGAGCTCATCGCCGCCCTGCGCCGTGCCGGGCGCAGCGCGGGCGTGGCCTTCCAGCTGCGGGACGATCTTCTCGGTGTCTTCGGCGGACCCGAGCACACCGGAAAGCCCGCGGGCGACGACATCAAGGACGGAGCCTCCACATACCTGGTGGCCATCGCCCTCCAGCGCGCCCGCGCACACAGCATGCACCGCGAGGAGCAGCAGCTGCGAGCCGCCCTGGGCAACGAGGCCCTCCTTCCCGCGGACCTCGAACGGGTCAGGCACCTGCTCACCGACCTCGGGGCCGTCGCCGCCGTCGAGGAGCGCATCGACCAGCTCACCGCATCCGCGCTCGGCGACCTGGACAAGGCGCAGCTCGAGCCGCCCGCGGGACAGCGGCTCGCCGAACTCGTACACGGCCTCTGCTTCACCCGCGGCTGACGGCGAGGCCGCCGACCGTCCACCCGCAGGGGCCCGACGCCCCGGAGAGGAAGGCACGATGAGGAGGCTGAGCGGACCCACCGACCACGTAGTGGTCGTCGGTGCCGGACTCTCGGGGCTGTCTGCCGCACTCCACCTGCTGGGCGCCGGACGACGCGTCACCGTGGTCGAACGGGGGGACTCACCAGGCGGACGGGCGGGACGGGAGGAGTTCGCCGGCTACCACCTCGACACCGGCCCGACGGTGCTCACACTGCCGCACCTCGTGGACGAGGCCATGGCAGCGGTCGGCGAACGGCTCGAAGACCACGTCGAGCTGATCCCGCTGGACCCCGCGTACCGCGCGGCCTTCGCCGACGGCTCGAGCCTCGACGTCCACACGGATCCGCACGCGATGGAAGCGGAGATCCGCCGCTTCGCCGGGCCGCGCGACGCCGCCGGCTACGTCCGGCTGCGCGCCTGGCTGGAGCGCATCCACCGCGTGCAGATGCGCAGCTTCATCGAAGCCAACTTCGACTCCCCCCTCGACCTGCTCACCCCGGACCTCGCCAGGCTGGCCGCCATGGGCGGTCTCTCCACGTGGGCGAGGCAGATCTCCCGGTTCGTCCGCGACGAACGGCTGCGCCGCGTCTTCACCTTCCAGTCCCTGTACGCAGGGGTGCCGCCCACCCGGGCCCTGGCCGCGTACGCCGTCATCGCCTACATGGACACCGTCGCCGGGGTGCACTTCCCCAAGGGCGGCATGCACGCGGTGCCCCGCGCGATGGCCGAGGCGGCCCTGCAGGCCGGGGCCACGTTCGCCTACGGCAGCACCGTCACGACACTCGAGCGTTCACCCGCCGGACGAGCTGTCGCGGTGCGCACAGCGGAAGGCGCCCGCATCGCGTGCGACGCCGTCGTGCTCAGCTGCGACCTGCCCGTGGCTCACCGGCTGCTGGGCGGAGGACCGAGGCGCCTGCTGCCGTTGAAGTACGCGCCCTCGGCGGTGGTCCTGCACATCGGCGGTGAGCGCAGCTGGCCCCAACTGGCCCATCACAACCTCTCCTTCGGCCGGTCCTGGCAGCGCACCTTCCGTGAGCTCACGCAGACCGGCGACGTGATGAGCGACCCGTCTCTGCTGATCACCACGCCCACCGTGACCGATCCGTCCCTCGCACCCCCCGGCCGTCACCTGCACTACGTCCTGGCGCCCTGCCCCAACCTGGCCACCGGGCCGCACGACTGGCGCAGCATCGCCCCCCGCTACCGGGACAGCCTCGTCTCGGAACTCCAGCGCCGCGGGCTGGACGGCTTCGGGGCGGAGCCCGAAGTGGAGCGGCTGGTCACCCCCGCGGACTGGGCGGCGCAACGGCACGCGGCGGGAACTCCGTTCTCCGCAGCTCACACCCTCGGGCAGACAGGGCCCTTCCGGCCCCGGAACCTCCCACGCGGCTGGCCCAACGTCGTCCTGGCGGGCTGCGGCACGACGCCGGGCGTGGGCGTGCCCACCGCTGTCATCTCCGGCAGGCTCGCCGCCGCCCGCATCACCGGACTCCCCGTCCACACCTCGACGCACCGCGCAGGCACCCGCCGGACCACGACCGCCCCGCTCGCCGGGAGCCCGGCATGACCGCCCGGGAGCTGGACGCCGCGGGCATCCACGACCCGCTGCTGCGCACGGCCTATGCGCGCTGCCGGCAGCTCAACGCCCGTAACGGGAAGACCTACTTCCTCGCCACGCGGCTGCTGACGCCGTCCCAGCGTCCCGCCGTCCACGCCCTGTACGGATTCGCCCGATGGGCCGACGACATCGTCGACGGCACCGACCCGGCGTCGGCGCCGCAGCAGCCCGGGGAACGGCTCGACGATCTCGACGCCGCGCTGCGCGACGCGCTGCACAGCAGGGTCAGCACGCATCCCGTGATCGCGGCACTCGCCGACACCGCCACCCGCTACCGCATCGCGACCCGTCACTTCACCGACTTCATGCGCTCCATGCGTATGGACCTGCACGTCACCGACTACCCGACCTTCGAGGATCTGCGCGGCTACATGCACGGGTCGGCCGCCGTCATCGGTCTCCAGGTGCTCCCCGTGCTCGGCACCGTCGTCCCGCGGGCGCAGGCCGCACCGCACGCCGCATCGCTCGGCCTCGCCTTCCAGCTGACCAACTTCCTGCGGGACGTGGGGGAGGACCTGGACCGCGGCCGGATCTACCTCCCGCAGGACCGGCTCGCCGCCCTGGGAGTCGACCGCGAGCTGCTGAACTGGTGCCGCCGCACAGGCCGTACCGACCGCCGCGTCCGCACCGCCCTGCGCGACCTGAGCGCCACCACGCGCGGCATCTACCGGCACGCGGCCGACGGCATCCCCATGCTGCATCCCGTCTCCCGGCCCTGCGTGCAGACCGCGTTCACCCTCTACCGCGCCATCCTCGACGAGATCGAGGCGGCCGACTTCGCGATCATCCACCGGCGGACGGCCGTACCCCGCCGCAGGAGAGCGGCCGTGGCCCTGAGGGGGCTGGCCGGGATCGGTGTCCACCGTGCCCGCCACGTGCTGCGGCCCGGGCCGGCCACGATGCCGTCCACTCCGGCGACGCACGGGCCGGAACCCCGGCTCAGGGTTCCCACATGACGTCCGCACGCGTCACGGACTCCGCAGGCCGCCGGGCGACGGCGCTCGCACGGTCTCGCGTGATGACCATGCTGCCCGGCCTCAAGTGGGAGCAGCAGGAGCCCACTTGGCGCGCGGCCCGACCCG
>NZ_JACBXA010000396.1 GCF_013870515.1 Streptomyces albidus (ex Kaewkla and Franco 2022)
GCCTGCGCGAAGGCGTCCTGAGCGCACTCCTCGGCGAGGTCCCAGTCGCCGGTCACCCGGATCAGGGTGGCGACGACCTGGCCCCATTCCTCGCGGAAGGCGGCGGCGACCGCCTCCTCGACGTCGTTGTTCACTCCCAGACCGGCCGCACCTCGACAGAGCCGCCGCCCAGCGCGGCGGGATGCCGCGACGCGAGCGCGATGGCCTCGTCCAGGTCGGCGACGTCGATGATGTCGAAGCCCGCGACGTACTCCTTGGACTCGACGAACGGCCCGTCGCTGAGCAGCACTTCGTCTCCCTGCACGCGCACGGTGGTGGCGTCGGTGGAAGGCCGCAGCCGCGCTCCGCCCTTCACGACGCCGCTGGTACGCACCTCGTCGATGTACGAGGTGAAGCGGGGGTCCTCGGCGATCTCCTCGGGGCTGAGCTCGTCGCCGCCCACGGGGGTGCAGATGAACATCACGTACTTCATGAGTGGTCCTCCTCGTTGATCCCGGCGTCGAAAGGCACCGATGTGTGCTGGTGATCGATCAGCCACCGCCCGCCGACGGCGCGGTAGCCGGTGGTGACCCGTGCGGTGCTGTCCAGCGGCTCGCCTGTGGTGAGCGCGGCGCGCGTCCGTACGAGTGCGTGGCTGAAGGCGACGCTCTCGTCCACGCGGACGCGCAGCTGGAGCACCTCACGGCTGACGGGTCCGCTCACGGTCGAGAGCCACCACTCCATCGACTTGCGCAGCGACCCTGTCCCGCTTTCCTCCAGCCCGCGCATGGGGTGGAAGACCTCGGCGTCGGGGGCGTAGCAGGCGACAGCCCGGTCGATGTCGCGCTCGCGCAGGGCGGCGGTGAGCTCCTCGTCGAGACGCTGGATATTTACGAGGGGGTCCTCCTCGTCCCAGAACGCCCGCACCTCCATGGCGCCGGCAGCTGCCATGGGGTGCTCGGCGGCCGCCTGCACGGCCTCCTCCATGCTGTCGCACTCGAGCACGTCGAACCCGGCGACCTGCTCCTTCGTCTCGGCGAAGGGTCCGTCGGTGCGCAGCACCTCCCCGCCGCGTACGCGTACGGTGACCGCGTCTTCGGCCGGCCGCAGCCGGTGGCCGTGCAGCCGTACGCCGCGGCGGGCGCCCAGCTCCTCGACCCAGGGTTCGACGGGTGCCACATCGGAGGGGTGCACGGAGTCGTCCCCGCACACGAGCAGCATGTACTTCATGGTTTCTCCCGGTCTTCATGAGGTCCTTGCACCCCACCGACGAATGGGACCGCGCCGGATCGACACAGGGCGGAACCGATTCTCACCGGACGGGGGCGGGATTCTCCGGACTGACCGGACGCCGCGGCGGGAGCGGTCCGCCAAGGGGGCGGAGCAGCTTGAGCCGGGGCGGAACCGCGGAAATGCCGTGGCTGCCGGGCCGCTTCCGGGCTACTCCGCCTCGGGCAGCAGTGGCTCCAGCGCCCGGCGCACGTTGGCGGGCATCTCCTTCTTCCCGCCGGCAGCCGGGTCGACGAAGACGTGCCGTATCTCGCCGTCGGCGATGAGCCGTTCGCCGACCCGGAAGACGGGCCGCACGATCATGCTGGTGGTGCCGAGGTGGGCGACGTTCATCTCGATGTCGAGAAGGTCGTCGAAACGCGCGCCTTCCACATAGCGGATCCGCGCCTCGGCCACGACCACGTCGGAGCCGCCTTCGACCATGGACGCGTAGTCCTCGATCAGTTCGCGCCACAGCTCCGTGACGGCGACGTCGTAGAAGAACAGGTAGTGGCCGTTGAACACCACGCCCTGCTGATCGCATTCGCTGTAGCGCACCCGCAGCCGGTGGGTGAACGTCTTCGCCATGCCCGGATGCTATGTGAGCGCCCAGCAGTTGGCGACGGCTCCACCGCCGGCCGCGGCTGGACGGGACCGGCGGATGACAGGTACGAGCCCGCCAAGTCTCAGCCCGCGTCCGCCAGTTCCGCGATCACCTGCGCGTGGCAGAGCTCCGGGACGCACCAGCATCCCAGCCTCCGGCCGCGGAGGCCGGGCAGCAGGGCGAGGAGGTCGGGTCGGCCCAGGAGGTGTTCGCGGTACTGCTCGAGCACCTCCTCCCGGGTGCCGTCGCGGCCGGGGCGGAAGGGACTCGCGAGGGGAGACCCTTCCAGGTGCCAGCCGCCGCGGTGCATGGGGCGGCCGACGTAGACCACGTCGGCGTAGTCGGGGTCGTTGAGGTGGCCCTTGAGATTGACCACCGTCGTGCTGCTCATGTGCTTCCTCCCCGGTCAGCCCGCTTGCGGAAGGGCGAAGACCGCGCACGTGGTGGTGCCGTGGGCGTACAGCTTGCCGTCGGCCGCGCCGGCCACGCGCGCCTCGGCCGTCGCGGTCGTACGTCCCACGTGGACGGAGGTGCCCTCGCACCGCAGGGTCGGGGTGTCGCCGAAGACGGGACGCACCAGGTTCACCCCGAGCTGGACGGTGGTGTACGCACGCCCCGCCGGCAGGGTGCTCATGACGGCCGTGCCGAGAGCCGAGTCCAGGAGGGTGGCCAGGAAGCCGCCGTGCACGGTCCCCATCGGGTTGAACAGGTGCTCGCCCGGCTCGCCTTCGAACACCGCTCGTCCTTCGTCCACCTCGACGAGGCGGAAGCCGAGGGTGCCGCAGATGGGGGCCTGGGGCAGATGCCCCTCCAGGCTGAGGCGCAGCAGTTCGAGGCCGGAGCGACCGCCCGCGTCCTGGTAGGTGGTGGGAGCCGCCCAGGTGTGGGTGCGGGATCGCGTCGTTCCGGTGGCGACCTCTTCGGCGGTGGGCTGAGCCATGTGCGTCTTCCTCACTCCTCGTTCTGCCGTACACGGCGAACCTACGGGCCGCGCGCGATCTTGCGCAGTGTCGCTTGCGACAGTTCGCATACCGTTCCCGTCACCGGGACCGGCCGGGGCCGGAAGCGGCACCCCGGCCTGACCGGAGCGCCGCTTCTCGAAGAGCCGCGGTCAGGGAAGCTTGACCGCCAGCAGGTCCACGGGCCTGATGTCCGGCGCCGCGGCGAGCATCGTCGGCGCGGCCTCCGCCAGCGCCGCCGCGATCCTGCCTTCGAGGTGAGCCTTGCGCCCTTCCTCGTCCTCGAAGGTGTCGAAGATGCCGAAGGTCGTGGCGTCCTGACGGAACGCGAACCAAGTGACCGTGTGCTCCTCCTCCTCAGCGAGTTGCAGGGCTCCCCGCAGCAGGGTCCCGACCTGCTCCGCGTGCTCGGGCTTGGCCTCGATGCGGGCCAGCAGTCCGATCGTCGTCATGTGGTTGCTCCCGATGTCGTGTTGCGTTGGAACACCTGTGAACCTATGGCGGGAACCACCGCTCCCCCAGTGTCGTGAACGACATGTCCGATACCGTTTCCGTCATGGACATCGCTGTACTCGCCTACGACGGGGTGTTCGACTCCGGGCTGGCCTCGATCCTCGACGTGCTCGCCACGGCCAAAAGGCCAGCGCGAGGCGCACTTATCCGTCGTT
>NZ_JACBXA010000397.1 GCF_013870515.1 Streptomyces albidus (ex Kaewkla and Franco 2022)
GGAGCGCTTGGGCGAGACGGCCGACGTCCGCGTCGACCGCTGCCCGGTCGGCGAGCTCCCGCATGACCACCGTGAGCGCGTCCGGAAGCCCCGCGAGCAGGCAGCTCTCCGCGAGGGCGGTGACGTCCGGCAGGGAAGCCGCGTCCGCGGACTGCGACATGGCGCAGGCCGTGGCCGCACCCTCCACCGTCGTGCCCCACACGCCTGCTTCGGCGATGCGCACGGACAACTCCGGCTCCCAGCGCAGGCGCCAGCTCTCCCGGAACGTGCCCGTGCTGCGCGCGGGCCCCCTGTCGGGCACGGCCCAGTCGATCGCGAGCAGCCGCAGCCTGTGCAGCAGCCGGCTGCGTTCCAGATCGGTCCCCTTGCGGAGATCGAGGTCCAACTCCCGCTCCGCCGCCTCCGGTTTGAGACGGAGAGAGCGCTGCCGCCGTGCGAGGTCGCGCTGGAGAGGGACCGCGGGGGCACCTTCGGGCACCTCGCCCAGCACGTCGCCGACGATGAGCCGGTCGTGCACGAGGGCGAGAGGTACGTCCGAGCCCTCGCACATCACGGCTCGTACGGCGTCGATCGTCTCGGTCAGCCCGGCGAGCGGCCTGCCGCGCATCACGGCGAGCGACTCCGCGAGCCGGACCGCTTCGATGACGTGCGCGGAGGAGACGCCATGGTCCTCGTCGCGCAGCAGCCGCGCCACCTTCGTCATCCAGCGTGCGACGACACGGTCGGGTGCCGCGAAGAGATGCCCGTACCAGCCGGGCGAGTCGATGCCCGCGCCGTACCCGCTGCGACGGGCGAGCCGGCGGTGCGTCCAGGGCACCCACGTGATCTCTGTCTTCACCTTCGGCAGCCCCTTCAGGAGCTGCCGGTCGGCCGTGACTCCCGGGGTGGAGGCGAGCGCGGGCACGTGCCAGGCACCGCAGACCACGGCCACGGCATCGTCGGCGAACTCCCGGCACGCCTCACGCAGTCGGAGCCGCATATGGGCCTCGCGGAGCAGGTCCCGACGGTGCTCGCCCCCGGTGCCTCCCTCCTGGGCGGCCCCTTCGTTGCCGTGCGTCTCGCGCAGGGCGGCCATGGCTTCGCCGAGGACGGCGAACGGGGCGTACGGGTCGGCTTCGGCCGCGCCCGCCCCGCGATGCTCGACGACGTCCTCCCACCAGCGTTCCGCGTCGTCGTACCCGGCGGTCTCCGCCAGCACGGCGAGCGGATCCATGCGGAGCGCCTGCCCCGGTGCCGGGCCGGCGCCTTCGGCGGGACCCTCGTGTTCGGCTTGGTGGTCGGATTGGTGGTCGGTTTCGAAGTCGCGTGCGTGGCCGGCTTCGGAGTCGCGTGCGTGGCCGGCTTGTTGGCTGGCTTGCTGGTCGGCTTCGTAATCGGCGGAGGCCGGCCTGCCGGTGCCCCCGGACCCGTCGCCCCCCTCGGGCTCGTCGGGGCCGTCGGACTCGTCCCGCTCACCCTGCCGGGGGCCGTCCTCATCGTGGAGAGCAAGCGAGTGCGCCGCGGGAAGGTCCATGAAGCGAACGGGCACCCCGCGGCTCAGGGCCCAACGGATCGCCACCCACTCCGGCGAGAACTCCGCGAGCGGCCAGAACGCGGCCCTCCCCGGCTCGTCCAGCACATGGGCGAGGAGCGCGACAGGCGGCCGCATCTCCTCCTCGCCCGCCAGCGCGATGATGCCGTCCGCCTCCGGCGGCCCCTCGATGAGCAGCACTCGCGGCTGCCGGGCGTCGAGAGCGGTACGCACGGCGCGGGCGGAGCCCGGCCCGTGATGCCGCACTCCCATCAGCAGCGGGCCGGGGGCCCGTTCACCGGAAGGCGTCACGCGGAGACCTCTCGGCAGGCGCGGTAGAAGTCCTTCCAGCCGTCGCGCTCACGCACCACCGCTTCCAGGTACTCCTGCCACACGACGTCGTCCGACGAGGGGTCCCGCACGACGGCGCCCAGCACGCCCGCGGCGACGTCGCCCGCGCGCAGCACGCCGTCCCCGAAGTGGGCCGCGAGAGCCATGCCCCCGGTGACCACCGAGATGGCCTCCGCCGTGGAGAGCGTCCCGGAGGGCGACTTGAGCTTCGTACGGCCGTCCGCCGTCACGCCGTCACGCAGCTCGCGGAAGACGGTCACCACGCGACGTATCTCGGCGGTGCCGTCGGGCGGCGCGGGCAGGTCGAGCGAGCGGCCGAGCTGCTCGACCCGGCGGGCGACGATGTCCACCTCCGCCTCGGCCGTCTCCGGCAGGGGCAGAACCACGGTGTTGAAGCGGCGGCGGAGCGCGCTGGAGAGCTCATTCACGCCCCGGTCCCGGTCGTTGGCGGTGGCGATCAGGTTGAAGCCGGGCACGGCCTGGATCTCGTCGCCCAGCTCCGGCACGGGCAGGGTCTTCTCGGACAGGACGGTGATCAAGCTGTCCTGCACGTCGGCCGGGATACGGGTCAGCTCCTCCACCCGTGCCGTCCTGCCCTCGGCCATCGCCCTCATCACCGGGCTCGGCACCAGGGCGTCCCTGCTGGGGCCGTTGGCCAGCAGCTGGGCGTAGTTCCAGCCGTAGCGGACGGCCTCCTCGGCAGTGCCTGCCGTGCCCTGCACCAGCAGGGTCGAATCGCCGCTTACGGCGGCAGCGAGATGCTCGGAGACCCAGGTCTTCGCGGTGCCGGGCACGCCGAGGAGCAGCAGGGCGCGGTCTGTCGCCAGGGTGCTGACGGCGACCTCGACGATGCGGCGCGGGCCCACGTACTTCGGCGTGATCACCGTGCCGCCGGGCAGCTCACCGCCGAGCAGGTAGGTGGAGACCGCCCAGGGCGACAGCCGCCAGCGCGCGGGACGCGGCCGGTCGTCCGCTGCGGCGAGCGCACTCAGCTCGTCCGCGAACGCGTCCTCTGCGTGCGGCCGCAGCACCGGCCGCGCGTCTGTCTCCTCGGCACGGAAAACGGTCACAGGTCCCCCTCCACACATGGCGGATCGATGTGTCCCCACCCTGCACCCGACCACTGACAATCCCTCACACACGGCCCTGACCTGCATGGATTCCCGGAGCGGTCGCGAGGTCGGCCGATTGTCAGTGGCGGCTTCTACGGTCGGGACCATGACTGGAGTGGGGGTCCGCTGGACTGCGGAAGAGGTACTGACGCTTGCTCCTGACGACGCGTCGCGAAAGGCCGGGACGAAGCTCTCCTGGCCGGACCGGTGGTCGGAGGCGGGGGCAGGTTCGGGCGGTGTGTGGGGGCTGTGCAAGGGGAGCAGCAGCGCCAAGCCGTACCGGACCGTGGTGGATCTGGGCGGCGCCGGCACGGGCACGGGGCCGGGGTTCAAGTGCAGTTGCCCCAGCCGGAAGTTCCCCTGCAAGCACGCGCTCGGCCTGCTGTTGCTGTGGGCGGGCGAGCTGGGCCAGCCGGACGGGCACACCCCGCCGGACTGGGCCGGGGAATGGCTCGACGGGCGGCGTGAGCGCGCCGCCCGAAAGGC
>NZ_JACBXA010000398.1 GCF_013870515.1 Streptomyces albidus (ex Kaewkla and Franco 2022)
GTGTGGGGGTGGCGGGTGGCTGGTTGTTGTTTGAGAACTGCACAGTGGACGCGAGCATCTGTGGCCAAGTTTTTAAGGGCGCACGGTGGATGCCTTGGCACCAGGAACCGATGAAGGACGTGGGAGGCCGCGATAGGCCCCGGGGAGCTGTCAACCGAGCTGTGATCCGGGGGTGTCCGAATGGGGAAACCCGGCAGTCGTCATGGGCTGTCACCCGCACCTGAATGTATAGGGTGTGTGGAGGGAACGCGGGGAAGTGAAACATCTCAGTACCCGCAGGAAGAGAAAACAACCGTGATTCCGGGAGTAGTGGCGAGCGAAACTGGATGAGGCTAAACCGTATGTGTGTGATACCCGGCAGGGGTTGCATGTACGGGGTTGTGGGATGAGGCTTCAGTCGTCTGCCGGCGGCTGGGTGAGTTAGAAACCATTGTGATAGGCGAAGGGCATGCGAAAGGCCCGGCGTAGAGGGTAAGACCCCCGTAGCTGAAATTGTGATGGCTCACTTGTCTTTTTCCCGAGTAGCATGGGGCCCGAGAAATCCTGTGTGAATCTGGCGGGACCACCCGTCAAGCCTAAATATTCCCTGGTGACCGATAGCGGATAGTACCGTGAGGGAATGGTGAAAAGTACCGCGGGAGCGGAGTGAAATAGTACCTGAAACCGTGTGCCTACAAGCCGTGGGAGCGTCGCCGTGAGTACTTGTACTCACGGTCGTGACTGCGTGCCTTTTGAAGAATGAGCCTGCGAGTTTGCGGCATGTTGCGAGGTTAACCCGTGTGGGGGAGCCGTAGCGAAAGCGAGTCCGAATAGGGCGTTGAGTAGCGTGTTCAAGACCCGAAGCGGAGTGATCTAGCCATGGGCAGGGTGAAGCGGAGGTAAGACTTCGTGGAGGCCCGAACCCACCAGGGTTGAAAACCTGGGGGATGACCTGTGGTTAGGGGTGAAAGGCCAATCAAACTCCGTGATAGCTGGTTCTCCCCGAAATGCATTTAGGTGCAGCGTCGTGTGTTTCTTGCCGGAGGTAGAGCACTGGATAGGCGATGGGCCCTACCGGGTTACTGACCTTAGCCAAACTCCGAATGCCGGTAAGTGAGAGCACGGCAGTGAGACTGTGGGGGATAAGCTCCATGGTCGAGAGGGAAACAGCCCAGAGCATCGACTAAGGCCCCTAAGCGTGTGCTAAGTGGGAAAGGATGTGGAGTCGCAGAGACAACCAGGAGGTTGGCTTAGAAGCAGCCACCCTTGAAAGAGTGCGTAATAGCTCACTGGTCAAGTGATTCCGCGCCGACAATGTAGCGGGGCTCAAGCACACCGCCGACGTCGTGTCACTCCAACATATAAGGGCTAACGCCTGTTGGGGTGGGTAGGGGAGCGTCGTGTGCCGGGTGAAGCAGCCGTGTAAGCGAGTTGTGGACGGTATACGAGTGAGAATGCAGGCATGAGTAGCGATACATACGTGAGAAACGTGTGCGCCGATTGACTAAGGGTTCCTGGGTCAAGCTGATCTGCCCAGGGTAAGTCGGGGCCTAAGGCGAGGCCGACAGGCGTAGTCGATGGATAACCGGTTGATATTCCGGTACCCGTGGCAGTGCGCCAACGCTGAATCAGGTGATGCTAAGTCCGTGAAGCCCCCAGTCTGATTCTTCGGATGATGGCTGGTGTGGTGGAGCCGATGAACCGAGCTTGTAGTAGGTGAGTGATGGGGTGACGCAGGAAGGTAGTCCAGCCCGGGCGGTGGTTGTCCCGGGGTAAGGGTGTAGGGCGTCATGCAGGTAAATCCGCATGACTTGTGCCTGAGACCTGATGCCGAGCCGATTGTGGTGAAGTGGATGATCCTATGCTGTCGAGAAAAGCCTCTAGCGAGTGCTGTTGCGGCCCGTACCCTAAACCGACTCAGGTGGTCTGGTAGAGAATACCGAGGCGTTCGGGTGAACTATGGTTAAGGAACTCGGCAAAATGCCCCCGTAACTTCGGGAGAAGGGGGGCCACTGCTGGTGATGGCACTTGCTGCCGGAGCTGGTGGTGGCCGCAGAGACCAGCGAGAAGCGACTGTTTACTAAAAACACAGGTCCGTGCGAAGCCGTAAGGCGATGTATACGGACTGACGCCTGCCCGGTGCTGGAACGTTAAGGGGACCGGTTAGTCACATTTCGGTGTGGTGAAGCTGAGAACTTAAGCGCCAGTAAACGGCGGTGGTAACTATAACCATCCTAAGGTAGCGAAATTCCTTGTCGGGTAAGTTCCGACCTGCACGAATGGCGTAACGACTTCTTGACTGTCTCAACCATAGGCCCGGTGAAATTGCACTACGAGTAAAGATGCTCGTTTCGCGCAGCAGGACGGAAAGACCCCGGGACCTTTACTATAGCTTGATATTGGTGTTCGGTTCGGTTTGTGTAGGATAGGTGGGAGACTTTGAAGCATTCGCGCCAGCGGGTGTGGAGTCGTTGTTGAAATACCACTCTGATCGTGCTGGATGTCTAACCTGGGTCCGTGATCCGGATCAGGGACAGTGTCTGGTGGGTAGTTTAACTGGGGCGGTTGCCTCCTAAAATGTAACGGAGGCGCCCAAAGGTTCCCTCAGCCTGGTTGGTCATCAGGTGGTGAGTGTAAGTGCACAAGGGAGCTTGACTGTGAGACTGACGGGTCGAGCAGGGACGAAAGTCGGGACTAGTGATCCGGCGGTGGCTTGTGGAAGCGCCGTCGCTCAACGGATAAAAGGTACCCCGGGGATAACAGGCTGATCTTCCCCAAGAGTCCATATCGACGGGATGGTTTGGCACCTCGATGTCGGCTCGTCGCATCCTGGGGCTGGAGTCGGTCCCAAGGGTTGGGCTGTTCGCCCATTAAAGCGGTACGCGAGCTGGGTTTAGAACGTCGTGAGACAGTTCGGTCCCTATCCGCTGCGCGCGTAGGAGTCTTGAGAAGGGCTGTCCCTAGTACGAGAGGACCGGGACGGACGAACCTCTGGTGTGCCAGTTGTTCTGCCAAGAGCATGGCTGGTTGGCTACGTTCGGGAGGGATAACCGCTGAAAGCATCTAAGCGGGAAGCCTGCTTCGAGATGAGGACTCCCACCCCCGTGTGGGGTTAAGGCTCCCGGGAGACGACCGGGTTGATAGGCCAGATATGGAAGACCCGTGAGGGTTGGAGTTGACTGGTACTAATAAGCCGAGGGCTTGACCACAGATTTGCTCGCGTCCACTGTGCGGTATCTGAAACAACAACCCCTTGTTTCAACACCGGTGCCGGTGAAATTGAATAGGGTGCGTTGACACAAAAATGTGCCACCCCGAACACAACACACAACCTGTGGAATACCCGGGATGTGTGTGTGGGGTGGATGTGTTTCGGTGGTCATAGCGTCAGGGAAACGCCCGGTCACATTCCGAACCCGGAAGCTAAGCCTGACAGCGCCGATGGTACTGCATGCGGGAGCGTGTGGGAGAGTAGGAC
>NZ_JACBXA010000399.1 GCF_013870515.1 Streptomyces albidus (ex Kaewkla and Franco 2022)
AGGAGGGCGCGGCGGCGTACGACTTCGCGGACTGGACGGACCAGTACGGGAACGAGGACGGCGTCGTCGGCGAGCTGGAGCGGCGTACGGCCGCCGCCCTCGGCATGGAGGCCGCCGCCTTCTTCCCCACCGGAACCATGGCTCAGCAGGTGGCGCTGCGCTGCTGGGCGGGACGCACCGGGAACAGCACCGTGGCGCTCCACCCGCTGGCCCACCCCGTGATCTGGGAGCGGGACTCCCTGAGGCGGCTGGCCGGCCTCCGACTCGTCCATCCGACGAACGCGCCGCGCCTTCCGACGCCCGCCGAAGTACACGGCCTGGACGAGCCGTTCGGCACTCTCATGCTCGAACTGCCGCTGCGGGAGCCGGGGTTCGTACTGCCGTCCTGGGACGAGCTGACGGACACGGTCGCCGCTGCGCGCGAACGCGACGCGGTCGTGCACGTCGACGGCGCGCGCCTGTGGGAGTGCGTCACTCACTTCGGGCGTCCGCTGCCCGAGATCGCAGCCGCCGCCGACACGGTCTACGTGAGCTTCTACAAGTCGCTGGGCGGGCTGTCCGGAGCGGCTCTCGCCGGGCCGGCGTCCGTGATCGAGGAGGCGGCCGCCTGGCGGCACCGCTACGGGGGCACGCTGTTCCAGCAGTGGCCAACGGCGCTCGCGGCGCTCGCCGGGCTGGAGCGCGAACTGCCCCGGCTGCCCGGCTACGTGGCGCATGCGACGGTCGTCGCGGCCGCGCTGCACGAGGCGTTCGCAGAGGCGGGCCTGCCGTGGTGGCGCGTGTGGCCGCAGGTGCCGCACACGCACCAGTTCCAGGTCTGGCTGCCTTTCGGCGCAGGGGAGTTGACGGAGGCGGGAGCACGGCAGGCGGAGGAGACGGGGACGCTGCTCTTCCGCCGCTGGTCCGAACCGGCGGGCGCGCCGCCCGGGTTGGCGATGCACGAGGTGACGGTCGCCGGGCCCGGGATGTCGTGGTCTCGCGAGGACGTGCGGGAGGCCGTCGCCGGCTTCCTCTCGTACCTGCCGCGGTGACGTCCGGTTCCGGTCCGGCACGTCGGTGCCGGACCGGCTACTGCGCCCCGCCGCCCGCCTGTACGAGCCGGGTCTCGTAGGCGAGGACCACGGCCTGCACCCGGTCGCGCAGCTCCAACTTGGCCAGGATGCGGCCCACATGGGTCTTCACGGTCGCCTCGGACAGCACCAGCTGCGCCGCGATCTCACCGTTGGAGAGGCCCTGTGCGACGAGGGTCAGCACCTCCGTCTCCCGTTCGGTCAGCCGTTCCAGGCCCCTGGAGAGGGGCTCCGGCGTGGTGGAGGGCAGCACCGTCGAGAAGCGGTCGATGAGCCTGCGCGTGGTGCTCGGCGCGACCACGGCGTCGCCGCTGTGCACGGCCCGGATGGCGGCGAGCAGATCGCTCGGCGGCACGTCCTTGAGCATGAAGCCGCTCGCTCCGGCCTTGAGCGCGGAGAAGGCGTACTCGTCGAGGTCGAAGGTGGTCAGGATCAGGACCTTCGGCGAACCCGCCCCGCCCTCGCCCCCGTTGCAGATGCGGCCGGTCGCCTCGACGCCGTCGACGTTCGGCATCCGCACGTCCATCAGCACGACGTCCACGGTCGTCGAGCGCAGCTGTGCCAACGCCTCGGCGCCGTCCCCCGCCTCGGCGACGACCTCCATGTCCTCCTGCGCGGCCAGCACCATGCGGAAGCCGGTGCGCAGCAGCACCTGGTCGTCGACGATCATCACGCGGATGGTCATGGGGGCGGTCCCTTCGGGGTGGGGATTCGGGTCAGCGGGGTGGCAGCGGGTCAGGTCTGCGGCGGTCGGAGCAGCGGGCGGCGGAGGGCTGATCGCATCAGTGCGCCGCCTTCACCGGCAGCACCGCGCTGATGCGGAAACCCCCGCCGGGCCGCGGGCCGGTCTCCAGGCTGCCCCCGACCATGCCGACGCGTTCGCGCATTCCGATGAGGCCGTGACCGAGCCCGTCGGTGCCGCCGTCCTCGTACAGGTCGCGCTGCGCGCCACGCCCGTCGTCCTCGGCGAGCAGGGACAGCTCCTCGTTGCCGTAGGCGAGGCGGACGGTGGCTCCCACGCCGGGGCCGCCGTGCTTGCGGGAGTTGGTGAGCGCCTCCTGCACGACGCGGTACGCGGTCAGTTCGATGCTGCTGGGCAACGGGCGCGGTGTGCCCTCGATGGCGAAGTTCACCTCGAGTCCCGCTCCGCGCACCTGCTCGATCAGTTCGGAGAGCTGGTCGACGCCGGGCTGCGGCCCGTACTCGTTCACGCCGTCCTTGCCGCTGCCACCGCCCGCGATGCCTTCGCCCGTACGCAGCACCCCCAGCAGGCGGCGCATCTCGGCGAGCGCCTGCCGGCCGGTCCCGGAGATGGTCTCCAGCGCCTGCTTGGCCTGGTCCGGGGCCGAGTCGAGCACGTACGCGGCACCGTCCGCCTGCACCACCATCACCGAGACGTTGTGCGCGACGACGTCGTGCAACTCCCGTGCGATGCGCGCGCGTTCGGCAGCGGCCGCGATCTTGGTCTGCGCCTCCCGTTCCTTCTCCAGCCGGGTGGCGCGCTCCTCCAGCTGCGCGTAATAGGCGCGGCGGGTGCGCAGCGAGTCACCCAGCACCCAGGCGAGCAGGAAAGTGACCGTCATGAAGATGTCGCCGAGGATCGCCCCGGCGAGCGTCTGGTTGTCGTCCGGCCAGCGGAGCGCGGCGATGGTCGGCGCGAGCAGGGCCGCGACCAGGGCGAACAGCGAGGCCCAGCGGATGTTGCGGGAGGCGACGGTGAAGACGATGACCAGCATGGCGAAGTTGCTGGGCCCCACGTCGACGTGCGTCACCACCTGGGCGACGCCCGTGGCGGCTGCGAGCACGAGCATCTTCTCGGGGGACCGGCGGCGCAGGGCGACCACCATGCACAACGCCAGCACGATGGGTACCGCGGCGATCTGCTCCTTGGGGCCCTGCGGCAGACCCTCGGTGTCGCTCTCCACACTCGAGATGAGCCACACCGCGGACATCATCAGCAGCAGGACAGCCCAGCAGCTGTCCACCCAGGTGGGGTGCCGGCGGATGAAATCGTAAATGCGGTTCACATAACCCAGCGTATGAAGGCCGGGCACGTGCCGGAGTCAGCCCGGCGACCGATCCGTGGTCGCCCGCCTACTCCGCAAGGTGGAGGAAGACGGTCCGCCTTGCTGCTCCAGTGCGTGTCCGCAAAGCAGCGGCCACGCTCTAGCGTGGTGCCGTGGACGAGTGGAGGACCTGGCGGGCGGCAGCCGAGCAAGCGCTGTACGGGAATGACGGAGCAGGCTTCTTCGTACGCGAGACGCCGCGGGCCCACTTCCGTACCTCCGTGCACGCCTCACCGCTCTTCGCGGCCGCGGTCGCCCGCCTGCTGCGGTACGTGGACGACGCGCTGGACCGGCCCGGAGACCTGGCCCTGGT